>NZ_SDIK01000055.1 GCF_008016795.1 Prevotella brunnea | reverse complement strand
CGACGGCTTATTTCAACTATTTTATCATGGTCGAGAGATTTTATCAGCTGACCATATACCGGCTGTCCGAAGAAATGTGTACTTTTGCCCATGTTATCTGAGTTTGGAAACAAAAGCAAAGATAACAAAAAGGGCTGATACCTCGTGAGAAGTGTCAGCCCTAATTCATAAAAAATGTGGGATGTTTAGC
This sequence comes from Prevotella brunnea, assembly GCF_008016795.1. Classification (GTDB taxonomy): domain Bacteria; phylum Bacteroidota; class Bacteroidia; order Bacteroidales; family Bacteroidaceae; genus Prevotella; species Prevotella brunnea. Next base: position 52,496 of record NZ_SDIK01000055.1, on the reverse strand, counting down.
GGACAGTAATAAATATCAATAAATAACAGCGGTGCTCTCTGAGGGTTTCTGTGAGCTTGTCGTTTTGGTGTCGTTTTCATTTTATGCACGCAACAAACTCTTGAGAAACTGTGGCAGAACAAAAACAAAAGCAGATGACAAAACTCATGGGCGACATGAGATGGTGTCATCTGCTTTCGTGTTTCGTAAGGCGGTATGAAAGAGAGTCGGAGCTTATTTCCGGTTCTTGTCAGCCAATTTCTCTCGGTCGGACTTTATCAGTGCCAGCAAACGCTCCACAGCCTCTTCCTCCGGGATGTTTCGTTCCACACATTCTTTCTTCCGATAAAGGCTGATTTTCTTCGGACCGGCTCCCACATAACCATAATCGGCATCAGCCATTTCGCCCGGACCATTCACGATGCACCCCATGATTCCTATTTTCAGTCCTTTCATGCCTTGGGTGGCTTCCTTTATTCGGGCAATCGTTGTGCGAAGATCGTAGAGTGTTCTGCCACAGCCGGGACAAGAGATGTATTCCGTTTTCACCATGCGCAGTCTGCCTGCCTGCAAGATACTGAATGCGGTTTGCTCCACGTCTGCCTGCGAGAGATTGCCTTCGTTCATCAGCCACAAACCATCGGTGAGTCCATCAATCATCAGTGCGCCCATGTCGGCAGCCGCTTCTATTTGGAACTGTTCTTTCGCCGACACCCCATCCGATGGCTCCGTGGTTACAGAATGTCTGTACATCTGTGCGAAGACCACCGGGTTGGTTGCGCCTGCCGCCATCATCCGGTGCACCAAGGCACGCTGTTCGGCAAGCCGGTTCTGATGATTGCTCACGCAGATGACCACCACTTCGGGATGGTATTTCAAACAAGTGAGAAACTCTTCCTCCGGTGTGCCATACTTTAAGACGAGAAACTTGATTTTAGATTTTACTGTTCCGATGAACGGGATGGCAGGTGTTGGGAAGATGGGGTAAACATTTGCCGGCGGAAGTTCGCCTTTCGTCGCCAACTCGATGTAATTGTTGTAATCGAGGATGTAGTTTTGGTTCTCCGACAATCGTTCCGGGAGCATGTCGTTTACATAGATGTAATCGGGACGCGGAAGGTTGGGAGCGACAACGGTCGGCATCTGCTTCCCAGTCGGAAGGTTGGCAATGACAACGGGAACGTTCTCGCCACCGATATTGCCGACGGAAAGGGTCTTTCTGCGCTGTGGATGCAGATAATCGAAGCCCTTGTAAACTTCGGCAGGCACGAGAATATGCCCTTGCTTTTTTCGGATGTGTCGCACGAGGTGGGCAGCAACGGGAATTTCCTTTTCCGGTTCTTCGCTCAGAGATACGCGAATGGTGTCGCCGATGCCATCGGCGAGCAACGCTCCGATGCCCACTGCGCTCTTGATGCGTCCGTCTTCGCCTTCACCGGCTTCTGTAACGCCGAGATGCAGCGGATAGTGCATATCCGCCTTATCCATCTCTGCAATCAAAAGGCGCACCGAACGCACCATGACGACGGTGTTTGAGGCCTTGATGGAGATGACTACATCATCGAACTGCTGCTGCTTGAAGATGCGGAGGAACTCCATACAGCTTTCCACAATGCCTTCCGGCGTGTCGCCGTAGCGCGACATGATTCGGTCGGACAAACTACCGTGGTTCACACCTATGCGCACTGCCGTGTGATGCTCCTTGCAAATCTTGATAAACGGTGTCAGCCGTTCCTCTATGCGTTGCAACTCGCCGGCATATTCCTCTTCGGTGTATTCCAAGTGCTTGAACGTTCGACCAGGATCCACGTAGTTTCCGGGATTGATGCGCACCTTCTCGGCATACAACGCTGCCACATCAGCCACGTTCGCATTGAAGTGCACATCGGCACAGAGTGGTGTTTTGTAACCATCGGTACGCAATTGTGCGCTGATGTGTTTCAAGTTCTCTGCCTCGCGCTTCCCCTGTGTAGTCAATCTCACAAGTTCTCCACCGGCGTTGATGATGCGTTCCGCTTGCACCACGCTCGCTTCGGTATCATCGGTTGAGGTGGTAGTCATGGATTGCAACCTGACGGGATTGTTGCCGCCGATGTTCAAGATGCCCACCTGCGCCACCGTACTCTTTCTTCTCTCGTAATGAAATAAATCTATCATGCTTTCCGCGTGCTGACCTGCCTGAATTGTTGAACTTTCAACCTACTCGCGCGGTAGAACTTCCGGCAGCGACTTAGCACTTAAACTTATAATCCTTGATTTCCGACAATTCTTTGTTTGCCTTTACTATCTTCTCGCCCAATTTGGACTTCCATGTGGCAACCTTTTTCGCCACTTCCTCATCGGCGAGTGCTATCATCTCTGCGGCAAGAATGGCTGCGTTTTGTGCTCCATTGACCCCTACTGTGGCTACGGGAATGCCGGGAGGCATCTGAATAATGGAGAGCATGGCATCCAGTCCGTCGAGCATTCCTTTGATGGGCACACCGATGACAGGCAGAGGGGTGGATGCAGCGATGACACCGGGCAGAGCTGCGGCCATGCCTGCTCCGGCAATGATCACTTTAATGCCTCGTTCTTGTGCCTCCTTGGCAAACTTCTCCACTGCTGCGGGGGTGCGATGCGCTGAAAGTGCGTTCACCTCGAACGGTATTTCGTATTGTTCCAACCACTTACAAGCCTTTTCCATGACAGGAAGGTCGCTTGTTGACCCCATAATAATACTAACTAAAGGTTTCATTTTTTTATGTTTAAATGATCATTATCGTAAAGAATGCACTCGCGATACCCAGAAAGAAACCCGCCGTTACTTGCATCAGCGAATGTTGGCGCAAGATAATGCGACTGGAACCGACAACTCCCGAGACGAGGACGGCAAGACAAAACCACCAAATGGGATTGAAACTGAGTATCATCGAGAAAGCCACCAATGCTCCCAAGACCCCACCTATGGCTGCCGTATGTGTAGAAATCTTCCACCAAACGTTGATGATGGCGCACAACACCTGAATCACCAATGCCACCACGAGTACCGATGTGATGAGATGAGGGAGGTGTAGCAGACTCATGATGTAGAAACAGCAGAAATAACAGAGAACGGATATGACGTAAGGTATCATTCTTCGCTCTTTCTGTCCCAACTGAATGAGTGTCCAACCGTAATATTGTCGATACATATGGATGAGTAATGTGGGGATGAGCACCGTGAAAAGATAGACCATCAGCACAAGCGAAATCTTGAATTGCCATGGGAATGTGCTGAGATAGGAGAAGCCAAAGATTGCCAGTATGCCCACAATGGGCAGATAGAATGGTGTGAATAACATGCTCACCACCCTGGCAGTCAATATGATTTGTTTCTCTCTCATGTTCTTTACTCTTTGCGCAGTCTTGCCACCGGAATGCTCATTTGCTCGCGATATTTGGCTATTGTGCGTCGGGCAATGGGGAAACCTTTCTCTTTCATCACCTTGGTCAAAGCCTCATCGCTGAGTGGTTTTTTCTTGTTTTCCCGGTCAATAACCTCTTTCAGTGCGACTTTTATTTTTCGTGTGGACATCTCTTCGCCTTCTTCCGTGGTGTAGCTGTCGGTAAAGAAGAAACGGAGAGGGAATGTTCCCCAACGTGTTTGTGCATATTTGATGTTGCTGACGCGTGAGATGGTGGAGATATCCAGTCCGGTTCTTTCGGCGATGTCCTTTAGAATCATGGGCTTCAGGTCTGCCTCATCTCCGTCTTGGAAGAACTTTCGCTGAATGTCGATGATGGTTTTCATCGTTAAGTAGAGCGTGTTGCGTCGTTTTCTGATTGCCTCTATGAAGCCTTGGGCTCTATCCACCTTTTCCTTTACATAGAGCAGTGCCTCCTTTGCCTGTTTGTTCATGCTCTGTTTGTTTTCCTTGTAGCCTGCCAACATTTCGTTGAAGCTCCGAGACACGTGCAATTCCGGCAAATGTCCGTGGTTGAGCGTGAAGCTGATGGTTCCGTCGTCCTCTGTATCTACGATGAAATCGGGCGTTATCTGTTGCACATTTCTTCCCATTGTCTCTCCCATGGAGGAGCCGGGCTTGGGATTGAGCTTCAAAATCTCGTTCTGCAAAGTCTTTACTTGGATGTCAGAGAGCGAGAGGGCACTCTTTATTTTGCCCCAATGTTTCTTTGTGAAAGCATCGAAATGGTTGGTGAGAATTTCCCGGATGTACTGATACAGCTGCTCATCGGCTTTCCATTGTCCGGTTTGCAGCTTTCGTTCTACTTGCAGGAGCAGGCATTCCTGTAAGGTGCGCGCGCCTATTCCGGGAGGGTCGAAGTCTTGCAGGATATGCAATGTGCCGTCTATTTCTTCCTCCGTGCAATCTATTCCGTGATAGATGGCAAGTTCATCGGCAATGATATCCAAATCTTTTCTTAACAAGCCGTCATCGTCGAGACTTCCGATGAGGTATTCCATTATGCCTCGTTGCTTTTCGGTCAGCACTCTTTCGCCCACCTGTTCATTGAGTTTGTCGATGAACGATGTGGTGTCGCCATAGACAATCTCCTCGTAGTCGGCATTGTAGTTTTGCCTACTGCCTTCAAAGGTGGGCAGGTCTTCATCGGACTGCAAACGTTCCAGCGCGGTGTCGAGTGCGTCTTGTCGTTCTTCCTCTTCCTGTTGCGAATCGAAATCATCGCCCGTCGTTTCTGCTGTTTCTGCGTTCTCGTCGAAATCGCTTTTCTCATCTCCCCTTTCCAAGGCAGGGTTGTCGTCGAGTTCGGCATTCACGCTCTCTTCCAATTCGGTCAATGGCATTTCGAGCAGCTTCACTTGCAACATCTGTTGTTGGGAGAGTCGCTGCACCTGTTGTTGCTTTTGTTCTTGTACCTGTATTTGTTCTTGAGCCATTATAACCTGAATTACGATGCAAAATTACGAAAAAAGAAACACATTCTATCTGAAATAATCGCGTAATTGCGCTGCCAAAGCCGAAAGTTTTTGTGGATTGTCGTTTCCATATCTGTTCCATATCTCCTGACAAGGAGGCAAAAGGGGTGAAATGAGTAAGTCGTCGCGGTTCAGATAGGGGTCGCAAAATCGGAAGACATCCATGATTTCGACTATCAATCTCGTGCTCAGTCTCATCATTTTCGCCAGTTCCCGCACCTCCGGGGTGGCTTCTGCCATCGTAATGGGGGTGAGTCGGAAATAGAGTTCGAGTATCATGATGAGCATTACCGGCTTCAGTGCCTTGTTTTGTGGCAGGGGCAGGAAATCGGTCTCAAAGGTATGCTTCTCGTCCACGTCCTTATAGAACAGTGTTGAATTTCCAAACCCTTTCATTTCCCTTAGCCGTTTCACGTCTCTTTTCAGCTTTTTAGGATTTTCGGCATAGGTGTCCCATATCAGTTGTATGACAGGCGTGCCACGTTGCCTCAACAAGAACTGTTGCTCGTAGAGATAGTGCGGAGGAATGTGCAGCTCCAAACTTACCTTTACCAAGTTTCTCGAGTACATGGGCTTCATGCCCACCGGCTCTCGTAAATACACTTGCAGCAGCAAAAGCCAGTATTCGTCAGACCATAAAGGATGCGTTGCCATAAGCAAAATAGGTATCTTCGTTTCAACGCAAAGATACCTATTTTTATTGTAAAGCCCAAATTTTTTATCGGTTATCTCTCCATGATCTCTCTCTTAAGGAACGCCGAATCAGAGGCAGGGACATTTGGGGGCAAAAGATACATTGTCATTCCTCTTTTGAAGAGCGACATACGCATAAAATAAAAAAGAATGTGTGGAAAGTAAGCGATAATGAAACGCGAGACCGTCTGCAAACGCCTGCCACAACTTCATGGAGCTAATTGGAAAGCTTTCTGAGTTTGGAGCGAAGTTTTAATGCTTTCTCAACCTCTTTCAGTTCTTTCTTACGCTGCTTGCGAAGTTTGTTCAGTTCTTTGTATTCTTTTTGTTTGGCTTTATATTCTTTTTTAGCGTTCTTGAACTCGTCTTTTGTCTTGTCGGCTCTACTTTTCACATCATCGTACTGCTGCCTTTTTTGTTCAGCCATTGCCTGAATCTGTTCCGCGGATAAGGTGCGATAGTTTATGCTTTGCGCGTTGAGTTGATTGCCACCAACGATGGTGAAGAATAATGCAAAGATGAAATATTTCTTCATGTCTTTTGTTGATTAATGAGCCGTAACCTCGATGCTGTTTTTTTCATGTCGCAAATTTGCTTTTGCTCCAAAAACAGCCCTTGTCGCGCCTCTTTCGATAAAATAGTGTTTCTGTTGATGTATGCAAAGATAGTCATTATAATGAATTAAACAGCGAAAAAGATACGTTTTTTTGCGAATAAGCTTCAATTTTATGATAAAAATCAAGCAAATGGAATTGCTATTGAAAAAAATCCTCTTGTCATCTTACCCGTGTATGGCAATGAAAAGTCCTTTATCTTGTCCCAATAGTGTTCTAATCACCATGAAATTACATTACAAAAAACTGCCTCCGAGGCGCACTTTGCAATCTATTGATAATCAGAACGATACGAATTGCGATTTAAAAGCTTAGCTTTTGCACTCCGATACATGACCTTTTGCAGTGCAAAAGGTAAGCTTTTGGAACGCAAAAGGTAAGCTTTTGACAGATGAATGAAGAATTTTTAGGACATTATCGAACTTTTCCCATGTCGTCGGGAAAACATTTTGCAAGATGCATCTTCACAAAAAGCAAATACAACAATACACTTGCATAACAGTTGAGGCAATAAAAAAGAAACAGTCCGGAAAGCTTGCATAAGCTTGCACCGGACTGTTTCTTCTTCTATTTATCGGAGTCTATGACTCAAGCGTTGTCTCTTTGGAGTCTATGCCGCCATCCCAGTTATCTCCGGATTCATCTATGGGGGTTGATGGTTCATCACCCACCTGACTATTAAGTGAATCTGCTGCCAATGGAGCCTCTGTTTCCATGCGGTATGTCATGGTTTGTGGCGCAATATATCTTTTTTCTTTTCTTGTCATGACTTTCAATGTTCTTAAAGTTTCTTATAAATACTTATAAACTATTCTCACATAGGTGCGTTACCGCATTCCTTAGTACTTCACTACCAATTTCTTTCCTTTGGCAATGTAGCAACCTGCCGGCAGTCCTTCGGTGGAAGTTGCATTCTTCCGCACGAGTTGTCCGCTGACTGTGTAAATATCGCCAAGCGGTTCTGCCTCTTCCACTGCCTCGATGCCATTGATGCTCGTTGGTGAAACAATGTTGTCATCCACCATCAGCCGGTAAGATTTGGCTCCGCTCTGTGTTTTGTCGTTTACTATCCACCAATGGAAGCCTTTCGACCATATCGGGGTCGTGCGTTTCCACCATTTATTGTCTTTCAAGGCAAAGTTGCCCACCTTCACGGCATTGTTTGTTTTCGTCAGTGTGCCTTCTATGTGTAGTTTTCCAAAGGTGTACTTCGTCTTTTGGTCTGTGGTCAGTGTGTTGATGATACTCGTCTCCGGCTTATCCATCGAAGTTCCTTGTATAAAATAGGTACGCATGTTGTCCGCCAATTGTTTTTCGACGCCGTCGTAGTCTATGTAATTCCGCATCCATGGACGCAGTGTCGGTTCCATGTCAGGTTTGATGAGACAAGGGGTATTAGCCTCTATCGCCACGGAGTCATAATGTTCCGCATCCATATTCACTTTCGAGAAATAAATGGTGTTGTCATCATCACCTTCCGCTTTTTCTCTGAGCACGGCAACCTCTGTGTTTGGACCAAACCCGACTTTCACTTGACCGCCGTTAAGCGTTACCGGCGACACAAAGGTGTTCCATTTGTGAGGTTTAAGGCTCGCATGGAGCAACAAAGTTTCATATTCCCGGTTCTTCATGTAGTCGATGTTTTCAGCATCCTCGTCAAGCAGGTAAGCACTTTCACCGATGTATTCCAACTTAAACTTGTCGAACGACAGCCAATACTGGTTCAATCTTGTGTTATCGTTCATGTTATCTGCCACAATACCGATATTCAGGATATGAGGAGAACCGGTTTCGTCTTCCCCACTCCATGGCAAATAGATGTAAAGTTCGTTAGGATATTTGCCTTCCTTGAACTGTGTGCCTGACCAAATGTAATCTCTGTTTGCTCCGTCCGTGAAATTATTTGTAGAGAAATCTTGATCGGTGCCGATTTCCTTCAATGGTTTCTTAACAAACGTTCTCGCCGGTATGCCGGATTCATCGACAAAAGGATTTTTATAGTCGTTCAGATAATTACCGTATGATGTATAATAATTCACATCAGGATCAGCCATAGGAACTTTATACACTGTTGTAGGCGACACGAAAGCTGTGAGATAAGCGGAGCTTTTCGTTCCGTCTGAATTTGTTACGGGGCGATAGAAACCTTGGCATGAAACTTTATACCAACCATCGAAAGGCAAATTGACAGCCTGAACGAACATACCCGATTTACCTGCCGTATGATTGGCTACGGAACCCGTTGCCCGGGTGACGTTCACACCCAGCAAATCGGCATATTTTCGTCCCATCTCAATTTTCTTGTTGGCAACAGAATAACTTTGAGCGTAATCAGGCAACAAGTCCTTGTTGAAACAATCAAGACGCTGATTGCCCTGCGTATTGATATTCATGTTGCCGCCACTCACCGTAAGGTAATATGGTTGCCAATCATGATACATGGGTTTCTCCCAAGAAAAGGTCGGTCTCCAGTCGCGTTGGAAATCAGGGTTGTTGATGTAAAATGAAGCCGACTCTCCATAATATATTCGCGTCCATAAATCGAACTCGCGTAAAATCTCGTGCAGCGGAACCAATTGCCATTGTGCGTAGTAATCATTGGGGTCTGCCTCTGTGCTCTCTGACAACTCCAACGTTTTTGATTCGGTTGCTCGAAGTGGATGATAAGTCCCGTCAGAGTTGTAGTAATAAAGGTTATAGACATGAGTGTACTCATCGTAGCCCTCAACCGGAACAGCTTCCCAAGGATAGGATGCGCCATTCAATCGGTAAAATCCCGGGAGTGTTTCGCCGGGAGCACCCGTCATGTCTTTGCTGTATTGCATACTTGAACGTCCGTTCATTGGGCAAAGGAAATGAACTTTGTTACATTTCTGACCTCCGACAACATGTTGTCCTTGTTTCTCTTGTACGCCATTCATGTGGAACGGATAGTAGGGCATGTTTTCCAAAATCATTTCCACACCGTTGTTTCCACCTTGCGTCACATACAAATCGGCAGCGATGTTGTACAACACAAAATAGTTCTTAGGTCCAGCCGCAGATTCAGCTGTAGCCTCAAGACCACCATAATAAATGGCAGGAGCAGAACCTCCTTGCGCTTTTACGGACATTATGCTCATCCCAAGCAGAATGCCAAATAAACATTTTCTCAATAACATCATATACATTAGGTTTAAAAATAGATTTTTTTGCGTTAAGAATAGCATCAACGCACAGAGCAGAATCGTCAAAGAGTTCCTATTGTCATGGAAGAATAACTTGCACCGTTAAGGTGTTATCCGAATTGTCAAGTATTCAAGAACTCGAAAAGCAGCCTCTGAATGGCAAAAATGTCTATGTTAGATGATATTGGCTGCAAAGGTAAATCTTATTACAAATAATAACAAATTCGGGGGGGGTATTTGTGATAATTTAACATATAACCCTTGTATAAATCTTATGGTTTAACGTATGTTAGTATAAAAGAAGATGTATTTGTTAAGAAATGCGTACCCAAGCCTACTTGCCTTAATTCAAAATCGGTCATTAAGAATTCACGGTGTTGCATGGCAGTGAGAAGAGCTTTATTTTGTCCCGATGGTGTTCCAATCACCATGAAATTATATTACAAAAAACCGCCTTCGGGGCACACTTCGTAATCTGTTGATAATCAGAACGATATGAATTGCGATTTAAAAGCTTACCTTTTGCAGTGCAATACATGACCTTTTGCAGTGCAAAAGCTAAGCTTTTGGAACGCAAAAGGTAAGCTTTTGACAGATGAATGAAGAATTTTTAGGACATTATCGAACTTTTCCCATATTGCGGAGGAAGGATTTTTGCGTTGTCAATGTCCCCCCAAAAAAATAAAACAGCTGCCTGTCTTTTGTCTTGCCCCGACGAGCTGGTGCTGATATGAGTTCACGGCGTATGGCTTTTAGTTGGTAAATTGCCGAATAACAATCCTCTGTAATTGAATGTTTCCAATGACTGATTTGGGACAAACAAGGATTGCATAAACCAAAAAGAAATCATAAAAAATAGGTATTGCGACATTCAAACCATACTCCGACCTTTGCTGCCAATTAAATTAATTTATTATCAATATGAAAAATTATAGAAAAAACCTATTGCCGGTATTGGCATTTTTTGTCATGGGGCTTTCCTCTTGCAGCAGCGATGATGCTATACAATATAGTGCAAATGCCCTTAAAAACACAGAGTTGATGACAGTGTTGAAGTCGAAAGGCTATCAATTTGACAAGGACGGCAAGCTGGAACTCAACGACTTGGCGAACAACACCACAGCGCTTGACCTCAGTGGCACCAACCTAAAGGACTTAAGCGGTCTTGACATCCTGCCAAACCTGAAGGAGGTGAAACTCTCCAACAACGGATATAAGATGGAGTTCGACTTCTCACAACTGCCGGCACAGATTACCGGGGTAGATTTGACGGGCAACGAAATTTATGAGTTCAAGGGGCTGACAAAAGAGGACGCAGAGGGCAATATCACCATTTTGCACAACCTTAACAAACTTTATCTGCCCAACAGTGCAAAATATAACGAGGATGAAATCGTGTCCTTTTATAAGACTGCGAAAGATGTTGATATGCAGATGAGCGATGAAAAAGGAACTTTGCAGAAATACAACACTCTGCGCACTATTCCAAACGTCGGACTTCGTGAAAGCTTGAAATCAATGTTTTCAAATCTCTTTGTTAAAGATGAAGCAGGTAATGATGTGATTGATATTTCAAAACGCCTTGTTAGTCCAGAACAAAAAGTACAATCTTTAGCATTTTACCCAGAGGTAGATGACTTGGATGGAGTACAATACATTATTCACAATAAAGGGTATGAAGGAACTGCTATTGGTATAGGCCCCTCTGAAGAATCTGGCAAGTACACATCCATACCTTATTTGAGAATCCCCAAGAGCGTACAAATGTTGGTGTTAGACCGCATAGACACACCCAATGGAATTATTTTGGATGATGCCACAAATCTCCGCCTATTGGGTATCTATGAAAATCCAGGTATAAAGGAGATTGATTTTTCTAAGTCTAAGGCTTTTGGTCAAAGGGGAATAGTAAAAGATATGCTCGGATTTGAGTTTTCATGGCTTGGTATAGAATGTTGAGACAAACTTGAGAAGATAACGATTCCTGAGAAAGCAAAGTATGCCGATGAAATAGGATTGCTATCTTTGAAGAATTTACAGGAGATAAACTTAGGCGGAATAGAAGGGGTTCTCAATCTTAAACTTATTTATCTGCCCAAGTGCAAAATTACCTATCCTAACTTTAAAGTTTTCATAAAAGTTGAAGATGTTGATATGGAAAATGGTCAAACTGTATTCTCCACAACAAAGGATGTCTATGACAACACCAATGGCGCCGCATTTGTGAAAAAATATCGTAAAAACCTTAGTAATGGCTATGGTATAAGATATTACAACAACTTCAATACAGAGTTTATACCGATTTTCGATTGGACGAAATAAGTGTGTTTTTTCATTATTATTAACTCGGTAATTTTTATCAAAATGAAAAAAGCATTATCGTTTATTGCACTCGTTGCAGCAAGAATATTCTTGCTGTGTTCTGTTGCGCTGTTTACTTGTTCTTTGTTTTCGTCATGTAGCGGCGATGAGGAGAATGGTAAAAAACCGGTGGAGGATAACCTTATCCTTAAAGCAAAGGATATTTTGAAAGATAGTATCGTAGTTCGTTCCAAGGCTATGATGGGACCTGTTGATAAGACGCTTCTTCCTGAAGGGTGTCCCTTGAAATATTATTTTTCATGGGACTTGAAGTCGGAGACTCCCCTGAACATCAAACTCAAAAATTTCTCGGTGGGCAATATGCCCGTACAGGTGTGGTTTAACATCTATTGCAGACTTATTCCACTTAACTCATGGGAGAAGGACGAATACAAAGGCGATGGCTGGATAAAGTTTACCGGTGTGAACGGTGATGTAACATATACTCCAAACCAGCATGATGTAAACGGTGAATATACTGACGGTAAAGGCGGAGCAGGAACTGTTATAGGTTATCTGAACGTGAACACAAAGCAGATAGAATTCTCCACCAATTTCAATGTCATGTTGATGCAGAGTTTTGTTTTTTTACAAACCATAGACTATTCGAAAATGGATACTTACGAGGAAGACTTTGCCAAATATGAGGCGGATTTAAAAGCTTATAAGAAAGAACATGGATTATAAGACACATATAATCGTGTGAATCTCCCTAAAGAATATGAACACTTCATTCGGATATCTCTACATAAAAAAAGCATCCTCTCATTATGTACAAAGTTATGCTTTTGCAGGCTGTAGGTTTAGGGGATTAAAATAGTAATAGTGAAAATAAGAATCATACATTTATCGTTTGTCCTTGTGCTGATAGGTTGGGGTGTAATGCCTGCCTCAGCACAGGATAAACAGAAAACGAAGTTAGACACGACGAAGACCATGCGGTTGGACAATGTAGTCGTTATGGGATCGCAATCAGCACGCCCCATGAAACTTTCGCCCATCACTACTCGGGTGCTAAGCGGAAAAGGATTGGTGGAGAGCGGTTACAGCGATTTCCAACAGGCACTGCAACACGAGACACCGGGACTAAGCATACAGAAAGTAACATTCGGAAGCGAAATCAACCTCGACGGTTTGGATGCCCGCCATGTGCTTTTCCTCACTGACGGCGAGCGCATGACGGGCGATATGGCAGGCAACCTTGACTACGAGCGTTTCAACCTTCATGCCATCGACCGCGTGGAAATAGTAAAAGGAGCAAGCAGCACACTCTACGGCAGCCGGGCTTCGGGAGCGGTGATCAACATCATCACAAAGAAAACAAACGAACCCTTTTCCTTTGACGCAGGTTTTCGTTGGGGACAAATGAATGAAAGAAATTTCAAAAACCCCAAGAAAAAGGATTTTATCTATATGTTTGAAAAGAATGCCGACCGTCCCAATCTGCAAGGATGGCTGTCGGCAGGGTTCAAGCAAGGCGCCTTCACATCACAAAGCGATGTATGGTATAGCGAGAGCGATGCTTTCTATCTGTATCAGGCCAAGAACGACCGCAAGGTCTATACGAAAGAGGCAAACCCTTTCTTGGAAAAGGACATCATTTTGGAAAGCACTTTTCCTCGTCCACCTATGGGAATAGAGGGACGTGAGCATATCATCGCCTCGCAAAAGCTCTATTTCGAGCCCTCAACGAATTTCAAGGCGCAAGCATACGGCTCAGTGTTTTTCATCAATCAGTATGATTTGGTGCAAGATCTCGTACTGACACAGGGACGCGATTACACGTGGGGGGCAAAAATGAGTTACACATTGAGAAATTGGCTCACGCTAACGGCGAGCCTTCACAAAGATTATTACGACCGCTTCAAACGCCATGAACGCCGCAATGAGCGCAAACCGGTTTACCACTCACGCATCTTCCAACCACGACTGACACTTAGCAGCAACTATTTCGCCGGACACGCGCTCATCATGGGCATAGAATATTGTGGCGACCGGCTGACGAGCGATCGCTTCGTAAATCACAAAATGACGTCGCGCACGTTGAAGGAGACTGAGTTTTACGTGCAGGACGATTGGACGGTGAACGACCATTGGATGATATCTGCAGGCGTGCGCACCAATTTTTCAGAAGCATTCGGATTCATGTATATGCCCAAAATTGCCGCAAAATTCTCACCCAACGACCATTGGGCAATACGTGCCAATTACTCCATGGGATACCGCTCGCCGAGCATCAAGGAACTGTTTTTCAACTGGGACCACTTGGGAATGTTCATGATCAAAGGTAACGAGTTCTTGAAACCCGAGAAGAGCAACTACGTGTCGGCAGGCGTGGAGTACAGTAACAGCCATTTCTTCTTCAACGGCACACTCTACGGAAATTTCTACCGTAAAAAGATAGAGGGAATATGGCGCATTTACGATATGCAATACAACTTCGAGTATGCCAATTTGAACCGCCAAACAATGGCCGGAATCGACCTGTTGGGACGTTGGACACCGGCAGATTGGCTCACGTTGAATGCCTCCTATTCGTATGTTCACGTGAGCAAGGAGAAAGGACTGCGCATCAACACCACATCGCCACATGCAGCAACAGCAGGCATAAAATACAGTTGCCGCAAGAAGAACTATCGCCTTGATGCCTATATGAACGCACAAATCATGGGAGAGAAACAATACGACGTGCAGGATCGTGTGTATGTGGAGAAAGAAGGTAGGTCGTATGATGCTTATTTTCGTTGCACGCTGCCCACTTATGTGCTATGCAACCTGAACGTGGCACAGACTTTCAAGGAGAAAATCAGACTTTCGGTGGGCATTGACAATATATTCAACTACAAACCAAAGACATTAGGGTCGGGATTGACTGCATTCAGCGTGCCTGCCACTGCCGGGGCAAGGGCATACATACAGTTGGAACTTAAAATAAGATAAAAGATGAATACAAAAATACTTCCGTTACTTCTGTTTCTCTCCTTGTCCATGAGTTCATGTTTGTCGTATGATGCCGAAGAATTCAATGGTAAGATTCTGCCACGTGTGGCGGGCTATACGACCGGAGTTACCAATGATTGGATATACTTCAACCTGCGCACCGGCGAGATATTCAATCGCAATGCTCCCAATCAGGACATCAAGGAGGGACAGCAAAAAAGCAGACTGGATTGGGATATAGCCATCTGTGGCTATCACATTCGCACCAACGGCGGTACAAGTGGCAATGGCAAGGGTGGTGCCATAGACCTTGGATTCGGCAACTACGACCACTGGCAGCGTGTGGAGCAACTGCCTGACCCTCAAGAGTGGATAGCCGACAACGACACCACGGTGAAGATAACTTATTCGCAAACAGATTGGTTTCGCTATGTGAACACCCATGGATTTGACCCGAAGGAGAATCCATGGTTCGACCCCAACAATGGGCCGCAACGCACACTCACGAGTGCAAACCCGGTGTTGGAAAGAAACATGTTTCTCGCAGGTCCGCCGATGACCTATACCCCTTCATATCACGTCTATGCCGTGCGTACCGCTGATGGCAAACGCTATTTCAAATTGCAGATTATCAGTTGGTACAACCAGCATACCGAAATAGACGACACGGGCGGACAGATAAGTTATTATTGTGATGAACTGAAATAAATATTCAAATGGAAAATAAAAAGAAAATCTATATTTGGCGTACTTTCATCTCATTTCTCTTAGTACTCTTTGCCATGCCCTTAGGTCATGCACTGATGATATTGATGGAGAAATTCATGAATGAAGAAGCCATGCACATAGGTGGTTTTGCGTTAGGAGCAATAGGACTGGTCATGGTGGTAATGGGCGTACTTGTGAAAGGCGACACCCGACAGACCTTATGGGGATTCTTCGGCGGATTGCTTTTTTGGACGGGTTGGGTAGAGTTTCTCTTCCTTTATTATGCTCGTCGGTATGGTGTTCAGCCGGAAATAGAAAACGGTGTGGTGGTGACGAAGCCCGAATATCTCATCATGCCGGCATCGTTTGGCATGTGGATAATGGTGATGACAATGTATGTGTTCTGTACAAAGAATGGATGCGACTTGATAACATGGATACAAAAGGTGTGTTTCCGTAGCAAACGGAAGGAAATAGCTGTGCAACCCATGACACGCCACACGAGCATCGTAACATTCATGGAGCTGAACATGATTCTTTGGGCTATGTATTTACTGCTGATGTTCTGCTACGACAAGACGTTCCTTGGCGATCACCACCCCATAACATTTCTTGTGGGAGTGGGCTGTCTCGTCGGCTCAGTCTTCATGCTGCGCCACCAGCTACACATCGCTGCATGGGGTGCAAACATTCGTATGGCGATTGCCACGGTCATAGTGTTTTGGACTCCGATTGAGATTCTTGGGCGCATCAACTTCTTTAAGGAGTTTTGGGTAGAGCCGGAGAAGTATGCATGGCAATTGGCGGTCATCCTTATAGTTTTTCTCTCATTGGGTATTTATCTTTGGTTCAAAGGTAAGCAACGAAGGATAACCAAATAACGATAAAAGGGACGGGAAGAAGAAGAAAAGATTCTCAATTGCGCAAAAACTGCCGACCGTAGCAACAGTCACGAGAGAAAACAATTCAGCTACCGAGAATTACCCACAAAAAATCGTTATCTGTCTCAAAACCGGATAACGCCATGGTGAGCAGGTGTTCAACATTAAGCGTACATATCATCCTTCGTTTCTTTATCTTACTTTGCCACAATCTTTCCGCCTTTTATGAATAGAACCAATAGCATCCTAAATGTTCTTTTTTTTGTTCCATCTACTAAAAGCTTAGCTTTCACTTTTTAAAAGCTTAGCTTTTGCATTGCAAAAGGTCATGTTTTGGAGTGCAAAAGCTAAGCTTTTAAATCGAGATTAATAACGTATTGATTATCAGTAAGATACAAAGCGAGTTTTTATCCCTGTTTTTATCATGCAATTTCGTTGGTCAGGTAGCATGTTCGCCATCAAGAATTCGTTTGCCTTCGCCTGAATGTGCCATCGCTAATCCATAAGCCGAAAACGTGCATTGGAAGATAAAACATCGCGGTTTTTCCATTTTCCATCGCGTTAATCCATCGCACAGGCCGGCAACGAATCACACGCCTTTTCTACCGAAATCGGCAGGTATCTCGCCCCACCTTTTCGTCTCCCATTTTATCATGGGTACAAGCACCGCGTGCATTTGCAACCATTTCTCAGCTCGTGCGATGATGTTATGCAATTCCGCCGTTTTCATGTTGCGTTCCAATTTGGTCTTACATTTCTTTTTTTTCACCCATGTTATGGCATTGTAAGAGTCGCTATAAATCACCTTATCGGTGATGCTTTGTTTCTCCATCAGCGCGAGCGCGTGCACGATGGCAAGGAACTCACCGATGTTATTCGTACCCCACGTTGGTCCGAAATGAAAGACTTGCGCTCCCGTTGCCAAATCAACGCAGCGATACTCCATGGGACCGGGATTGCCCGAGCAGGCGGCATCCACTGCCCATGCGTTTGCTTTCACTTCAAGTGGCAAGGGCAACACAGTGTCGTGGCGGTTGTTCGGAGGATTTTGTAACATAACCTGAAACCATTACATCCGTTCGGGAACCTCTATTCCCAACAATGCCATGCCGTTTTTGATAATCTTGGCTACATCGTGGGCAAGAACCAGACGCACGCTCTTTTCTTCCTCGCTTTCGGCGTTGAGAATGCTGTAGTCATGATAGAACTGATTGAATTCCTTGGTCAGCTCGTAACAATAGTTGGCAATGCCACTCGGACTGTAGTCTATTCCCGCTTGTGCCACTGCCACGCCAAAATCGTTCATTTTCTGGATGAGCTGAATTTCTTTCTCGTTCAAAGGCGCATCATCGGGCAGTGTGGCAGGCACCGTGAACTTCGTTTCCGCAGCTTTGCGCAGGATGCTTCTGATTCGGGCGTAAGTATATTGAATGAATGGACCCGTGTTGCCATTGAAGTCAATCGACTCCTCCGGATTGAAGAGCATGTTCTTGCGTGCATCTACTTTCAGAATAAAGTATTTCAAGGCACCCAACCCCACGACACGAGCAATCTCGTTCTTCTCTTCCTCACTCATATCCTTAAATTTTCCAAGTTCATCCGATGTCTTGCGAGCATCGGAAATCATGGCTTCGATGAGGTCGTCGGCATCTACCACGGTTCCCTCGCGACTTTTCATCTTCCCGTTGGGAAGTTCCACCATGCCGTAGGAGAAGTGGACAAGGTCTTTTCCCCATTTGAATCCCAACCTATCGAGAAGGATGGAGAGCACTTGGAAATGATAGTTTTGCTCGTTGCCCACCACATAAATCATCTTGTCGATGGGATAATCCTTGAAACGCATTTCCGCCGTACCGATGTCCTGAGTCATATAAACCGAAGTGCCATCGCCTCGGAGAAGCAACTTCTGATCGAGTCCTTCATCGGTGAGATCAGCCCATACGGAATTATCTTCCTTACGGATAAAAAGCCCTTTCGCCAAGCCCTCTTCCACCTTTTTCTTTCCTTCGAGATAGGTATTGCTCTCGTAGTAAATTTTATCGAAACTCACGCCCAGAGCTTTGTAAGTTTCGTCGAAGCCCGCGTACACCCAACCATTCATTGTTCGCCAAAGATTGCGAATGTCTGAATCTCCGGCTTCCCATTTCACGAGCATCTCGCGAGCTTCCTTCATCAATGGCGACTCTTGTTCTGCCTTGTTCTTGGCTGTTTCTTCGTCCATGCCCAGCGAAGTGTATTTCTCCATCAACTCTTTCTGTTCGGCACGATAATGTTTGTCAAAAGCCACATAGAAATCACCAATGAGGTGGTCGCCTTTCTTTCCTGCTTTCTCAGGAGTAACGCCCTCACCCCATTTCTGCCACGCCAACATGGACTTGCAGATATGGATGCCGCGGTCGTTCACAATGTTGGTCTTTATCACCTTGTAACCATTGGCTTCCATGATTTGCGCCAATGCCCATCCGAGCAGATTATTGCGTACGTGCCCCAAATGCAGGGGCTTGTTCGTGTTGGGCGAAGAATACTCCACCATTGCCAACGGACTGTCCGCCGTTAAGCGTTTCTCTCCAAACTTCTCGTCGGCATGAATATCATTGAGCAGTCCAATCCATGCTGCCGGAGCAACAACGAGGTTAAGAAAGCCTTTCACAACGTTAAAACCCTCCACTGCCTTACAGTTCTTCTTGAGATGTTCTCCCAGTTCTCTCGCCGTATCTTCAGGCTTCTTTCGCGAGGTTTTCAACAATGGAAAGGTAACGAGCGTAAGGTTTCCCTCAAATCCGGAACGGGTTTTTTGCAACTGAATCATTGTCGCGGGCACTTCCGTTCCATATAGTTCTTTCACGGCTGAAAGTGCCGCATGAGTTATCTGTTCTTCTATCTTCATGTTCGTAAATGATTATATGCCTGCAAAGGTAATAAAAAAAAAGAAAAAAGTCCCGGCTCACATATAAAGATAAAGGAGCGGACATATTTCAATTGGGGGCATCCCATGCTCTGCCTCGGGTGTTTCGTGCCGGGGACAATAAAAAAAGACGCTCCCTACGGAACGTCCTTTTCATTTTTACGCTTACTTTCGTTAAGCGTTTACTGCGTCTGCCAACTCGGCACCAGCCTTGAACTTGGCAACTTTCTTAGCGGCAATCGTAATTTTCTGCTTTGTTGCCGGATTGATTCCTTCATGAGCCGGACGCTCCGTAACAGAGAATGTACCGAAGCCTACCAACTGAACCTTGTCACTTGCAACCAATGCCTCTTTAATGGCAGCTGTTGTTGCGTCCAATGCTTTCTTTGCGTCAGCCTTGCTCAAACCTGCGCCGGCTGCAATCTTCTCAATCAGTTCTGATTTGTTCATAACCTTAATCTTTTTTATTAAATATATATAAATTATCTACTTTCTTTGTTGCAAATATACTTGTTTCATTTCGTAATACAAACAAAAAGCAAAGAAAAGTGAAGAAATTACTAAAAAAAAGTGCTTATATGCGCGATTTATGCGCGATAACAGGAAAATTTCGTAATTTTGCGTGCTGAAATAGAATGTTATCAAATTATGCGTAATCTACCAATTGTAACAAAAAACTTGCTGATCATTAATATCCTGATGTTCCTCATGACGATGGGAACGGGAAGAATGGGGATAGATCTCAACAAGATATTCGGACTGCACTTTTTCCTCGCAGAGGATTTCCATCTGTGGCAACTATTCACTTATATGTTCATGCACGGCGGTTTCATGCACATCCTGATGAACATGTTTATGTTGTGGATGTTCGGAATGGTGGTTGAGAACGTTTGGGGGCCAAAGAAATTTCTGTTTTATTATTTGATCTGTGGAGTTGGAGCCGGAATTTGCCAAGAATTGGCTCAATATGGTTCATATATGATGGAAGGACTCTCTGCCTATCAATATGTGAACATAAACGGCATGAGGATGATCATGGGCGATTATCTGAACCTTTGGACTACGGTGGGGGCATCGGGTGCCATCTATGGTGTGCTGTTGGCATTTGGAATGATGTTCCCCGAAGAACGAATGTTCATCATTCCCATTCCCATTCCCATCAAGGCGAAATGGATCATCATTGGTTCCATCGCCATTGAGCTGTTTTCCGCTTTTGGAACAAGCAACGATGGTGTGGCACATCTCGCCCACTTGGGAGGAATGCTTTTCGGATTTCTACTCATCAAGTATTGGCAGAAACACCCATACGCCGGAGATGACTTTGGAATGAACAGAGGTGAACAGTTCTTTAACCACCTGCGCAACAACTGGGAACAACGCAAAACCCGAACGACCGGCAAGCGACAAGGTAGCGATTACTCGGATTGGCACACGAAGAACACGCAACAACCTGAAAGCGACTGGGATTATAACACACGAAAAAAACGCGAACAGGAAGAAATTGACAAGATTCTCGACAAGATTCGCAAGAGTGGATATGACAGTCTGACAAAAGAAGAAAAACAAAGACTGTTTGACAACAGCAAGTAAGCACGAGTCTCTCTATACCAAAAATATCGAAAAGCAATGTTTTTTCTCGGTAAAGACAGCAAAGCGGAAAGTGGTACACAAAGAAAAAACCACCGATGGTTCTTATTCCTGCTCTTAAAAGTTCTCAACGTGCTGACAATCATCGCCATGATGATGGTGGGTTTCTCCGACAGAATCAATCCGACGGAACACGCCTTATGGTCCATTCTCGGACTGGGGTTTCCCATTCTCTTGATTATCAATCTGGGATTCCTTGTCTTTTGGGTCTTTTTTCGCGCGAGAATGGTTTGGCTTCCCTTACTCGGACTGTTAATGTGCTATGTGCCCATTCGCAAATACACCCCTTTCAACCCACCAAAGGATCCCCCTTTCAAATCATTGAAAGTGCTTTCCTACAACGTTTTCATGTTCGCTGTTGAGGATTTGGATGAGAATGAGGATAATCCGATTGTGAATTATATCCTCGACAGTAAAGCCGACATCGTTTGTTTGCAGGAAGCGGACACGATGGGTGTGAAACGAAAAAATGTTTTCAAACGTTTCAGGGCAGCATTCCCTTATTGCGATGCTGAGAAAGCTCCCATAAAATATGGGCAAACCATGATCTTGCTGAGTAGATTCCCCATACTCCGAAAAGAAAGAATAGCATACGAATCGGAAGGAAACAGTAGTTTCGCGTATATCATTGATTATCATGGCACGGAAGTGCTTGTTATCAACAACCACTTTGAGAGCAATCGCATGACTGAGGAAGACAAAGAGAGCTATAAGAGCATCGTGAAAGATCCTTTGAACAACTTAGACGCACCGGAAGTCCCCACGCGATTGATCGACAAGCTTACCACCGCTGCCACCTTGCGTGCTCCACAAGTGGAAACCGTGGCAGCATACGTGAAGAAATATCAAAGCCGACGAATGCCCATTATCCTCTGTGGCGACTTCAATGATAGCCCGATAAGCTACGCCCACCACACGATAGAGAAGCTTCTGACCGATTGCTATGTATCCTGCGGTAATGGTCCGGGAATATCCTATAACCGGAGCGGAATGTATTTCCGCATCGATCATATTTTTTGTTCGGATGATTTCAAGCCTTATGGAGCGAAAGTGGATAATAAAATAGCGGCATCCGATCATTATCCTATCTACACATGGCTAAAATTCACGCCAAAACCTTAAAAAATAGAGAATAAAATCGTTTAAATTTTCTAAAACGTGAAAAAATAACTATCTTTGCACGTCTATATATTGAGTAAAGAACAAACAAAAAGAAGCGAGCCATCAACCGGGGAACTGTTGATAACAATGCAACGGTCAGAGATTTCCCTAAGCTGAAAGGCAAAAAATCAAAGGACAATCAGAGGAAGCGCGAAGGGCAAAAGCCCATTGGTTGTCGAAAAGTCGGAAGGCTGATTGCGATGAAAAAACAATAAATCAAATCAAACAAATAAAATGCAAAACAAAGGATTAGTAATTTGTGTTGCCGTCTTGCTGACGCTTGCAAGCATTTTCTACTTGTCTTTCACGGTAGCAACAAGCTACTATGACAGTCAGGCGGCAAAGATTAAAGACCCTATTGCGCAACAGGACTATAAGGACTCTGTGAAGTACATGGGTATTTACTCCTACCAAAAGTGTCTTGAAACACAGATAGGTCTCGGACTTGACCTTAAAGGCGGTATGAACGTTATCCTTGAGATTTCCGTTCCCGACGTAGTGGATGTGCTCGCCGACCACAAGACCGATGCAGCCTACGTAAAGTCGATGGAAGAAGCAAAGGAACAGGAAATGACCAGTCAGGCAGACTTCATCTCTCTCTTCATTGATGCATACCACAAGAATGCTCCGGGACACAGACTGGCAGAGATATTCGCCACACAACAGCTCAAAGGCAAGGTGAACACCCAGAGTACTGACAAGGAAGTGGAAGCCGCGCTTCGCGAAGAAATCACGGCAGCCATCGACAATTCCTACAACGTGGTGCGCAACCGTATCGACCAGTTTGGAGTGGTTCAGCCCAACATTCAGAAACTTGAGGGTCAGGAAGGCAGACTCATGGTGGAAATGCCGGGTATCCGTGAACCGGAACGTATGCGCAAACTCTTGCAAGGCTCCGCTAATCTTGAGTTTTGGGAGACATACAACAACCAAGAAATCGCACCTTATTTAACACAGCTTGACCAACGGTTGGCTAACGGCGATACAAAGGTGGAAGACAACGACACTGCCAAAGCAGAAGCAAGTGCCCAGACCAAGGCAACCCAACCCACATCAAAACTCTCGTTGAAAAGAGATAATAAACTTGTTGCCAAAAGTACCAATGCTCAGATGGCAGCAGCAAAGAAGCGCAACCCCTTGTTATCAATGTTGCAGCTCGTTCCGGGCGATGCGTTAAGCATGGTGGGCTATGCCAGCGCACGTGATACGGCAGCCATAAACAAAATTATTTACAGCCGTTTGGCAAAACAGGTATTGCCTTCCGACTTGCGTCTGCTTTGGAGCGCGAAGCCGGCAGATGGTGTGCAACAGAAGAATATCTACGAATTGCATGCCTTGAAAATAACCACCGCCGATGGTCGCGCACCGTTGGAAGGTGATGTGATAACAGATGCCAAAGACCAGTTCGACCAATTCGGGCGTCCGGAAGTAAGCATGAGCATGAATGCCGACGGCGCACGTCAATGGGCTAACCTGACAAAGACAAACATCGGCAAAGCCATTGCCGTTGTTCTCGATGGGCTTGTTTACACTTCACCGCGCATCAAGCAGGAGATTGATGGCGGTCAGTCGTCCATTTCCGGATCGTTCACCATAGAAGACACGAAAGACCTTGCCAACACCCTGAAATCTGGTAGAATGCCTGCTCCGGCACGCATCGTACAAGAAGAAGTGGTAGGTCCTACACTGGGTGCACAATCCATCCGTCAAGGTCTGTGGTCGTTTGGAATTGCTTTCGTACTCCTGATGATTTACATGATTGTCATGTACGACCTCATCCCCGGTATGCTCGCCAACGCTGCGTTGCTTGCCAACCTCTTCTTTACGTTAGGCATCCTCGCCTCATTCCAATCGGCACTAACCATGCCGGGTATTGCCGGTATCGTGCTAACGCTTGGTACCGCCGTTGATGCCAACGTGCTCATCTACGAGCGCATCAAGGAAGAGATGCGAGCAGGCAAGGGCATCAAAGAGGCTCTGAAAGCCGGTTACAGCAATGCTTTCTCTGCCATCTTCGACTCCAACCTCACCTCGCTCATCACCGGTGTCATCCTCCTTGTAACGGGTACGGGTCCCATCCGAGGCTTCGCCACCACTTGGATCATCGGTTTGGTTTGCTCTTTCTTCACCGCAGTGTTCGTAACTCGTATCATCTACGAGAACCGTCTGAAGAAAGACAAATGGCTCAACCAGAAATTCCATACTTCCATCAGCAAGAACATGTTGCAGAACACAAACTGGCACTTCATGAGCATGTACAAGAAGAGCTTCACCGCATGGGGCATTGCCATTGTTATCTGCATCGTTAGTTTCGCTGTTCGCGGACTGAGCCAGAGCATCGACTTCACCGGAGGTCGCAACTATGTCGTTACGTTGAATAAATCGGTACATGTCGAGGAGGTTCGCAAGGTATTGGAGAATGCGTTTGTCAATACCAATGGAGAGAATGCCGGCAAACTTGCCACCACCAATGTCATCGCCTTGGGAACGGAGGGCAACACCATCCGTGTATCCACTAACTACAATATCGATTCCAACGATCCGGCTGAAGACGACCATGCAGAGAACTTGCTCTACACCGCGTTGAAGAAAGGAAACTTCGTAAGTCAGAAAGACGTGGAAAGTTTCAAAAACCCGGACATCCGCGAGGGTGGATCCATCATCAGCTCGGCAAAGGTTGGTCCGTCGGTGGCAAAGGACATCACCCACGGTGCCATCATCAGCGTTGCACTTGCCATCGTGTTCATCTTCCTCTACATCCTTCTCCGATTCCGCAACATCGGTTTCTCTGTAGGTTCTATCGTAGGTTTGATTCTCGACACGACAATCGTAGTGGGCATTTTCTCACTATGCTATGGATGGATAGGATTCTCGCTCGAGATTGACCAGACGTTCATCGGTGCCATCCTGACGGTAATCGGTTACGACATCAATGATACCGTGGTTGTATATGACCGTATTCGCGAGAATCTGCGCAACAACAAGCATCGTCTGAACAAGACCGATATGCAGGCGTTATTCAACGATTCCATTAACCAGACCCTCGCACGTACCGTCAACACCTCTGTTTCCACCTTGATTGTATTAGTATCCATCTTTGTACTCGGTGGCGACAGCATTCGCAGCTTCTCGTTCGCGATGATTATCGGTGTGATCATCGGTACACTCTCTTCCATTTTCATTGCTTCGCCGGTAGCTTATTTGGTATTGGGAAAGAAAATAGAAAACCGCTTGGCGGTCGCTACGGCTGACGAAACGAAGAGTTAAGGGGCATAAACTTTATGACAAATAATCAAAAAAGGTCGGTACTTCACAGTAAGTGCCGACCTTTTGTTTTCCCAAAAATGAAAAAATGCGAAGGAAAAAAACGGAACAATTCTCTAAAAACACACAAGCGAAAAACGAGTCTATAAACTCTTGAAAATAAGTACTTTACGAGACAGTATTCAAAAGCTTAGCTTTTACACTCTAAAAGCTTACCTTTTAGCTGTCAAAAGCTCACCTTTTGCAATGCAAAAGGTGAGCTTTTGGAAATTGGTGGTGAACGTCGGTATCAAAACTGCTTTCTCATACCGGCAAAAAGCCATAAAAAGTATCTGTTCATTCACTTTCCGAGGTCTTCCGCCTATAGGTGATAATCGTATTCCCGAAGTTTCCCACTTGTGTGATGGTTAAATTCTTGGGCAACGTGGGTGCATCGGTTCCATCCTCCACAACGAAAGGGGCGGTTTCCACCCTTATCTCGTCCCATAAACCCCGGTCGATGAACGATTGAAGGAGTTTTCTCCCACCTTCCACAACCAGACTTTGCATCTCATTCTCGTACAGATGTTTGAGAAGCGAGGGAATGTTTGGGAAGACGTGTGCCGGATTCTGAAATGAAAGCGAGGAAGACAAAACAAACTTCTGCGGACTGTTACCACTCCATTCTCGCACGTTCAATCGCGGATGTTCCAACTCTTCGGTTATCCGTCCCACAAGTATGGCATCGTTCTCAGCACGCAGTTTGTGCACCAGCATTTTGGTGAAAGGTGTGGAGAGGAGCAGAGGGATATGCCGTAATTGCGCGCTCGTGCCGTTTTGTGAAGGTCGCGCGGTCGAATTGCCTATTTTGCCATTGACAGTCTGTGCCCATTTTAGTAGAATGTAAGGACGCTTATGAGTGTGAAAAGTGATGAATTTCCGATTCAGGTCCAAGCATTCTTTCTCCAGCACCCCCGTCGTAACTTCTATTCCCGCATCCCTGATGCGCCGTATGCCTCGTCCCTGCACCTCGGAGAAAGGGTCTATGCAACCACAGACCACACGTCTTACGCCTTTGCGAACAATGAGATCGGCACAGGGGGGTGTCTTCCCATAGTGCGAACACGGTTCAAGACTAACATAGAGCGTGGCTTTGTCAAGCAACGGTTCGTCTTCAGCACGCACTGAGGCGAACGCATTGACCTCCGCATGTCCCTCGCCGCAACGAATGTGGCAACCTTCGCCGATAATCCTGCCTTCTTCACTCACGATTACCGCACCGACCATTGGGTTGGGTCTTGCCGATAGCTGACCGTTTTTTGCGAGTTGCAAACAGCGTCGCATATACATTTCGTCTGTTTCCGTTTGTATCATATCCATTTATTTTCTACCTTTGCAAAATGTCATATCAGAAATTGTGCAAACGACTCACACCTCTTTATCCCGAAGGCGAGGCACAAGCCATCGTGCGCACCGTCTTGGAAGTCCGCTTCGGACTAACTCCAACGGATGTTTACGCAGGCAAAGTTAATGAATTATCCACAGACGACGCAGCCGAACTCGAAAAAATGATGCTCCGGTTGGAGCAATCGGAACCGGTGCAATACGTCTTGGGCGAAGCCGACTTCATGCACCGTGGCTTTCATGTAGAAAAAGGAGTGCTGATACCACGTCCTGAGACCGAAACGCTCTGCCGATGGGTGATGGAAGATTACGACCACCCTTATTGCGCCTTACGCCCCCCAAAACCATTAAGCATCTTGGACGTGGGCACGGGAAGCGGATGTATTGCCATTACGCTGGCATTAGACCTCGATAACTCTTCCGTTTCCGCATGGGATCTCTCCGGCAACGCACTGCTAACAGCTCGCAGCAACGCGTTGAGACTGGGAGCCAACGTAAACTTTCAATGTGTGGATATACTTCATCCAAGCAAGGGAAGCGAAGAGTTCGACATTATCGTAAGTAATCCGCCCTATATCTGTGAGAAAGAACGCGGAGAAATGGAACGAAACGTATTGGATTATGAACCGGAAGAAGCCCTCTTCGTTCCCAATGACGACCCACTGCGCTTCTATCGAGCCATAGCCGAATACGCATCGAAAACGTTAAGCAGGGGCGGAGCACTCTATTTCGAAACCAATCCACATTATATATATAAGGTGAGAGAAGCATTGACCGCTTTGGGATTCGTCGGAATGCAGCTGAGGAACGACCCATTCGGAAAACAACGATTCATTAAAGCCTTTCGACCATGAAACCAATGAAACCGATGACAGAAGCTGAAGCATTGAAAAAACTCGGCAACCTATGTGCCCGCGGAGAGCATTGCTCCGGAGAAATGCAGGAGAAGATGCACAAATGGGGACTGTCCACCGATGCGCAAGAACGAATTACAGACTATCTCATCGAGCACAAATACATCGATGATGAACGCTTTACACGCTTTTTCGTGCACGATAAAATCGCATACAACAAATGGGGACGAAAAAAGATAGAACAGGCATTATGGATGAAACGAGTGCCCGAACAGATTTCGCGACCTATTTTAGACGAGGTGCCGGATGATGAGTATCTGACCGTGCTGCGACCGCTTCTGAAAAACAAACTTCCGGGAATAAAAGCCACAACCGACTATGAACGTTCCATGAAACTTATAAAGTTCGCAATGGGGCGTGGGTTCACCATCGATCTCATTCGCAAGTGCATCGACGATGAAACAGAAATTGACGATGAAACCTTCGAATAGTTTTTTTGCTCGTTTAATCGACCTTATCGCACCACGTGCTTGTCCGGCATGCGGCAATAGATTAAGCATAACGGAACGAATGCTCTGCGCCAACTGCAACCTTGCACTTCCAAGAAGAAACTATTATCTTTCGCCTTACGACAATGAGCTTGCCAGACTTTTCTGGGGCAGAATCCCCATAGAGAAATGTGTCGCCTTTTGCCTATATCAACCACAGGCACTCTTCAGCCACCTTATCTATAAATTGAAGTATTACGACCATCCGGAGATAGGAACGGAATTGGGAAGAATGATAGCAGAAGAATATCTACCCACGGGTTTCTTCGAGGGCATTGACCTCCTGCTACCTGTTCCGTTGGCACGAAAACGCATTCGGCTCAGAGGCTACAACCAAAGTGTGGAGATAGCGCGTGGCATTAAGTCGGCAACTCACTTGCCAATTGTGGAGAATGCCGTAAGACGCAAGTCGTTCAAAGGTAGCCAAACAAAGAGAAACAGATGGGAACGCAATATGAACGTTGAGAACGACTTTGAACTGTTACGTGCCAAAACGCTTGAGAACAAACACGTGTTACTGATAGATGATGTCATAACCACAGGTGCCACCATAACAGCACTTGGCAAAGAAGTGATGAAAGCCCAAAACGTAAAAATAAGTATCTTGGCTTTGGGATTCACTAAAAGTTAACTATCTTTGCACAGAAAAGCAACTTAAAGAAACAATGGAAGACTTAAAAAAAATATTCGCAGGAAAACTCTTGAGCATTAAAGCCATTAAATTGCAACCCAACGATCCTTTCCTATGGGCAAGTGGATGGCACTCACCATTCTATTGCGATAACCGCAAAACGCTTTCGTATCACGATGTACGCTCCTTCGTAAAGCTGGAGCTCACCCATGCCATTATGAAGCATTTCCCCGAAGCAACCGCTGTTGCCGGCGTAGCTACCGGAGCAATAGCTCAGGGCGCACTGGTTGCCGACGAATTGGCAATGCCTTACGCATACGTTCGCCCGAAACCGAAAGACCACGGCATGAAAAACCAAATCGAAGGCGAACTGCCCAAAGGCGCGAAAGTAGTGGTGGTAGAGGATTTAATCTCCACCGGTGGCTCTTCGCTGAAGGCTGTGGCTGCTTTACGTGAAGCCGGCTTCGAAGTTGTAGGCATGGTGGCATCCTATACCTATGGCTTCCCGGTGGCAGAACAAGCTTTCCGCGACGCAAACGTGCAGCTCGTAACGCTCACCGATTATCACAACGTGGTGGAGAAAGCATTGGAAACGGGTTATATCAAGAAAGAAGATGTACCGATGCTCGACGAATGGCGCGTAGATCCTGCCAATTGGAAAAAGTAAAGCAAGGAAAAAACAGATGAGTAAGTTTGAAAGCAGCATAAAGCAAATCCCCTATTCGCAGCAAAGTGTCTATAAGATGCTGAGCGATCTGAGAAACATCGAACGGGTGAAAGGGGCAGTTCCGGAAGAAAAATTAAAAGATTTAACTTTCGACAGCGACACTATCTCCATCAGCGTGCCACCGGTTGGTCATGTGAGTATGCGCATCATGGAACGAGAAGAACCCAAAATGATAAAGTTTGCAAGCGAGAAATCGCCTATATCCTTTAATTTTTGGATACAAATCCTGCCCACCGGCGAAGCAAGTTCCAAGATTCGACTGACCATAGATGCCGAAATACCTTTCTTCGCTAAGGGAATGGTCGCAAAGCCACTACAGGAGGGAATAGAGAAAATTGCCGACGTGTTGGCAATGATTCCTTACGAATAGGCTTTCGCTTGCCGATAATCCTGCTATGGCATACATATCTCGCCACTTTGAGATACGTATCTCATTACCACCGACATACGTATCTCACCGGTAGCGGCATATATGTCTTGTCATCACAAAACCCTACGTATCTCACGGTATGAGCTACGCTTCTCGTTTCATACATTGATTGAAGACCAAATAACGCGACAATATGAACAGATTTTCATGGATTGAACTTTGCGTGTTGCTATTTCTCGCAGCTTGCGGCGACAATATAGATTTCGAATACAGCGATTATCACTGCAATCTCACCATTGACAATTCCACACACTTGGATGCCACACTCGCAAGTGCCATGAATGTGGGTTCTCCGGGCGTGTTCACAGTCATCAAACCCATGTTTAAGAATGGGGCAAACTATTTTAATTTTACCAATAATCATGGACTTTCATCAGAGAAACGGTTCAATGCCATCGACTTAAGGTTAGAGAGTCATCACCATGTAGGCATGAAACAAGGACTCATTGTTGGTTTCGGAAATTTAGAACAGCCGGCAAAGTTCTACGCTTACGACCTGCAATGCCCCAATTGTTTCCATCTCAAAACTTTTCCCATGCGCAGTTACGAGCTTACGCTGAACGAAGCCGGAACAGCTTTTTGCAAAACGTGTCGCAGAAGTTACAACATGAACACAGGAGGGAATATTGTTTCGGGCGACAAGGGAAAGTCCTTGGTGAAATATCGCGCCAACACCACCGGTCCGAACGGACTATTGCGCGTCTATTAGGGCTAACCCTGAATTGGTAGCAGAAAGGAATGTGATAAAAAAATTGCAATAATTTTGTCATATTCGATAAATTGCCTTATCTTTGCAAGCGGTTTGCCGCAATGGTGGAATTGGTAGACACGAGGGACTTAAAATCCCTTGGCCAGAAATGGCTGTGCGGGTTCGAGTCCCGCTCGCGGCACTTGCAAGTTCCAAGATAAGTTTGGAAACACTTCTTAAACCTTATTCACATGAAACGAATAGTTTTTTTTATTACATTCTTATTGCTATTGGTTTCTTGTGGTACTCGCAGTGGGCACTTCAAGATGGAAGGTCGCTTGTTGCACATCAATCAAGGAGAACTTTATGTGTATAGTCCCGATGGGGCTATCGACGGAATGGACACCATCAAGATACAGGGTGGACGATTTACGTATGAGATACCATGTCGATATGCGGCGACACTTGTGCTCATCTTTCCCAACTTTTCCACGCAACCCGTCTTCACCGAATCGGGAAAAGCCGTGGAAATGAAAGCCGATGCCTCACACCTGAAGGAGATGGAGATAAAGGGAACGGAAGCTAACGACCTGATGACACAATTCCGAAAACAAGTTTCGTCAGCTTCCCCGCCCGAGGAACAAAAGGCGGCAATACGCTTTGTGAAAGACCATCCCGAATCACCCGTCAGCGTATATCTCACCGAGAAATATCTCCTACAAAGCGAAGGAGCCGATTTCAAACAGGCAGCGCAACTTGTGAACCTCATGGCGAAGAAACAACTCAAGAACGGAACGCTCGCACGACTCAAAAACCAGTTGTCCGGATTGAAGAATGCCACAATCGGAAGTCAGCTGCCAAAGTTTTCAGCAAAAGACTTGAATGGAAAACTTCTCACAAACGCCGACCTGAAAGGCAAGACCATCATCTTCAACGCGTGGGCTACGTGGGATTATGAGAGCATGGAAACACAACGCCTCTTGGAGGAATTCTCTCAAAAAGGACAAGCAACCGTCATTGGCATCTGTGTGGACGCATCGCCCAATCAAGCTCGCGACGCGTTGAAACGCGACAACATAACTTTCCGGAACATTTGCGACGGACGAATGATGGAGGGAAAATTGTTCAAGACGTTAGGTCTGAATACCCTTCCCGATAATATCGTTGTCAGGAACGGCAGGATAACCGAACGAGGCGTGAATGCCAATACACTCAGACAACGGCTGACCAACCTTAATATATAATGCTTGTAAAAACCTATTGCGCGGCAGTGAACGGAATGGAGGTAACAACCGTTACCGTTGAGGTAAGCATCACGCGTGGCGTGCTCTATCACTTATCTGGATTGGGCGATACCGCCGTGAAAGAAAGCCACGACCGCATTGCTGCTGCCTTGCTGAACATAGGCTATAAATTCCCCGTTGCCGACATCACCGCCAATCTCTCGCCTGCCGATTTACGCAAAGAAGGCTCAAGCTTTGACCTTCCGTTGGCTGTTGCCGTGCTTGCCGCCAACGAGAAAATGCACACCGATCGACTTGAGGAGTACATGCTCGTGGGCGAGTTAAGCCTCGACGGAAGCCTGCGCCCCGTAAAAGGAGCTTTACCCATTGCCATCAAAGCGCGTGCTGACAAGTTTAAGGGACTCATTGTGCCAAAAGCCAACGAGCACGAGGCTGCCGTAGTGGACTCGTTGGAAGTGTATGGCATGAATAACCTATCGGAAGTCATCGCGTTTCTCAATGGCAGCTACGATGCCACACCATGCGTGGTGGACACCCGAAAAGAATTTTATGAACATCAGTCCACCAACGACTTGGATTTTGCCGACGTTCGCGGACAAGAGAACGTGAAGCGAGCTTTGGAGGTGGCTGCCGCCGGCTCACACAACGTCATTATGGTGGGTCCGCCGGGAAGCGGAAAGAGCATGATGGCAAAACGATTGCCCTCCATTCTGCCACCCCTGTCGCTCACGGAGAGTTTGGAAACCACCCAAATTCATTCCATTGCCGGAAAACTGAAAAGAGACTCCGGATTGATAACGCAACGCCCCTTTCGCAGTCCTCACCACACAATATCCGAAGTAGCCCTCGTGGGAGGCGGAATGACACCCATGCCGGGCGAAATCACACTTGCACACAACGGCGTGTTGTTCACCGACGAGTTACCGGAGTTCAACAAACACACGTTAGAGGTGCTTCGACAACCTTTGGAAGACCGCTCCATCACCATCTCGCGAGCCAAATACACCGTTACTTATCCCTGCAGCTTCATGTTCGTGGCAAGCATGAACCCCTGTCCGTGTGGATACTACGGAGACCCCACGCACCATTGCGTCTGTACGCCGGGACAAATCCAACGCTATCTCTCCAAAATCTCCGGACCCTTACTCGACAGGATAGACCTCCAGATAGAACTAAGTGCCCTGCCGTTCGCAGATATCAGCAAAGCCGCACCGGGCGAATCGAGCACGTCCATTCGCCAACGCGTCATGAAAGCACGCGCCATCCAAACCGAACGCTTCAAGTCTTATCCCAAAGTTCATTGCAACGCACAGATGACCGAACGCATGATACATCAGTTTGCCGAACCTGACGAACAGTCGATAGCACTACTTCGTTCCGCCATGGAGCGTCTCAAGCTCTCCGCCCGCGCCTACAACCGCATCTTAAAAGTGGCACGCACCATTGCCGACCTTGAAGACTCGGCTGTCGTACAGGCTTCGCACATTGCCGAAGCAATAGGCTATCGCAGTTTGGATCGGGGCGATTGGGCGGAACGCGAGCTCTAATCTCCGCTCTTGTTCCATTAATTACGGTTCACAGACAACGGGGGCTGTTATTTCCGATTTTTGTTTTATTGTAAAGATTATTCACAAACGTCGCGCAAAAGCTTAGCTTTTGTAACACAAAAGCTAAGCAAACGCACCACAAAAGCTCACCTTTTACGCTGCAAAAGCTAAGCTTTTGCAACCCAATTCTTATCAGGTTGAAAATCAGAAGATTACAAATCCGTTTATATTCTCGTTTTTGTCATTCTTTTTCATCTTAAATTCTCGAATTAAAAGCGGACTTCTTTTTCCCGAAAAACAACGTCATGCTTCCTTTCCCGATTTTATTTTTCTGCATATTTTTAAGACTTTTATGTTATAAAGAAACAAAATCTAAAATCTCATCGTAGCAACGCAAAATAATGTAAGTTGCTTATACTTAAACGATTCCGAAGTAAACGCACTCCACACGATACCCCCAAAAGTCATTTTTTTTGTTTTTCTCAAAATATTTCTTGATATTTTTTTGGTTAATTTGTACCAAATTATTATTTTTGTAGCGACATTTACGAGTAAAAAGAATTAGATTTATAGCATAACTAACAAATAATAAGGTAAAAAAGCAGAAACGTCTGCCATTAAAAGACCAACTTTGGGAATCCCAACGAAGCGGGTTCGTCAGCGCACCGGTTGGAAATCAACTCAAAAGGTAACAAAACTATTCATGGAAAAACAGATGCGCTGTTGTTTTTTCCGTGGATGACTCAAATCAAATCTCATAATGAAAAAAACTAACTTATCTTTTTCAAGAGTTTGGTTGCCATTGGTGGCAGCTTTGGTTTTAGGGAGTTGTTCGAATTACGATGAAGAGTGGGAGAAAGACGACCCCGCCCCCGACAACTCTTTCTCGTTCAGTAATTACAAACTTGGTGAGGGAATGGTGCGCTCAGGCGTAACTTCTCCCAATCTTCCCAATGTTCCGGGAGGCGAATCCAGTACGTACGACTTCGAAAACGGCATACCGGGGATTAAGATTACCCGCACCACCTATCATCAGTCGGGCACGGCTTACAACGAGTTCATGATTTTCAACCCTGCCTCCACCTCCATCTATCCCGGTCATGTGTTCGTGGGAGGTAGTGTTACCAGCGGCGAGTACACTCCCGTGAAGGGACAGAAAATCGTTCCCATCACCATTTCCAACACACTTGTACCGCTCGCTGCCGGTACGTTGCAGTCGCGTCCGCTGGTTGATGTGTCGTGGAGCTCTTATCAGGACATTTTGAAGGATTGGCTTTCTTATGGTGCGCAAGATGCGGGTGCCATGACAGAGTATGAATATCATCAGGTAACACTCGACAAGTCGGGGTCCGTTCATCTTTCAGGCTCGATAGGTTCAACCGCAAAGCTCACTTGGGATTTGAGCAACTCATGGCAGCGCAACAAAACCCATGTGCTGCTGAAGTTCATCCAAAAAGTATATAGCGTCTCCATGGATATGCCGGAGGGCTGTATCCTCGCTAATGCGCCCGAAGTGGCAAAAAACTTTAAGGGAACCGTTCCCGTTTATGTCAGCGACGTTTATTACGGACGTATCGCTTACATGCTTGTTTCCAGCAATTACAGCTATGACGAGGTAACAGCGGCACTCGGTTTGCTTCTCCCTGACTGGGCTAACCTCAATGTTTCCTTGCAAACACAGTATAAGAAAGTGCTTGACGAGTCAGCATTGCACCTGCTCTGCATCGGCGGAAAAACCGAGCAGCACGGTCGATTGGCAGACGGTGGTTGGGAAGGTTTCCGCAAGAGTCTCGCCGAACCAATGCCTATTTCCACGGCATGCCCCATCTCTTACACCTTGCGCTATGTGGATGACAATTCCGTAGCTCAAGTGCTTACCACTGACCGTTTCCCGATTATATCTTCCGTATTCGTTCCCGAATGTAATCAGATATCGTTCCGCATCACACCTACTGCTCTGGAGGCTGCCGCAGGAGCAAAACCCGACCTCTGCGTTTGGGGAAATGCCACAATGAAACTGCCTAACGGTCAGAAAGTAACATTGTTCAACACACCATTCTCTGATTATTACAAGATGAATGGTCCGAATATTTATACGCAGATAGATGCTCCTTCCACCACCATCACTTTGGACAGAAACGGCATGGATATGGAGACATTCCTAAATCAACAAGTAGAGATTACCGCATCGCTCGGCAATACCGTCGCGGCAGGTACGACAAAAGGCGACGACCTCGGTACGGAGACAGTTACCAAGTCGCTTAAAGACCTTATTTTCGCGGCCAAAGACTATCAGTTTGGAATACAGACCCGACGCAAGATAGCAACCGATTTCCATGGTTCCATCGTCTTTGACATCAGTTACGCCACGAAATAGCTTCACGCTATTCGAAGAAGTAATCTGAACGCAAGAACTTTCACTATTTCGAGAAGCGGAGTTAGCGCGACTCCGCTTCCGATTCAACCTTATTCTTCTTAATGATAAAACTCAAAACGATGAAAAAATTAACTAATCTTTTCTATGTGGTCGTTCTCAGCTGCTTATTTATTCTTGCCGGCTGTCAGACCGATGACATTCAGCCTGCCAACACGAGTAATGAAAGTAACTTCGTCCCGGCAAACGAAGCATTGGAAATAGCAGGCGAGTTCCTAACCAAGAACAGCGATGTGGCAAAGGTAAAGACCAGAGCCGGCGGTTTGCCCGAACTCAAAATCGTATATACCGATGCAATTTCCGGTACTCGTTCGGATGCCAATCAGCAACCTACTTATTACGTAATCAACTATGGCGATGAGGGATATGTACTCGTTTCCGCATCGAAAGGAACTTATCCCGTGTTGGGTTATTCCACCGAAGGCAAGTTCGATCCTGACAAAATACCTTCCAACATGAAAGACCTGTTGAACGGATATGCCAAGGAAATACGCTTTGCCAACGCACACGTGAAAATCGACAATCAAATAAAGCAGATGCGCAGCTCTGCCATCGCGGGCACTTACAGCGTCATGAACGCACAAACTGCCGTCCGCCCTTTACTGGCTGATATCCATTGGAATCAGGCTCCTTATTATAACGCCTATTGTCCGTACAATTGTCCGGTGGGATGTGTGGCTACGGCAACTTCACAAATCATGCGTTTCTATGAATATCCATCACGTGGTACGGGCTATCACTCCTATAATTCAAGCTATGGAACATTGTCGTTTAATTACAACTATGACTTAAATTGGAACAATATGCCAAAGTCCGTTCTCCGCGGTCCGAACGATGACGTGGCAAGTTTCTGCTATGGTGTAGCAGTAGGTCTGAACATGGGCTTCTCTCCTTCGGGTAGCGGAACCTATCAGCAGCAAGTGCCCGCCATGCTAAAGGAATATTACTCTTATCCGGCAGCCGTTACAAGTCTGGAACGCTCCGATTATTCCACCACACAGTGGGAAAGCATCGTCCGCAACGAACTTGACAATGGCAGACCCGTACAATATGCCGGTAGTGGTAATGGTGGCGGACACTCTTTTGTGTGCGATGGCTACAGCTCCAATGGGTATTTCCACATCAATTGGGGATGGGGCGGCTATTCCGATGGGTATTTCCTGCTCAATGCGCTTGACCCAAGCGGATTGGGTATCGGCGGTGGTTCGGGAGGCTTCAACTATTGGCAGACCATTGTCGTGAACTTCGCACCTCCGGGATACAATGGTGGTGATGACGGTGAAGACCCAACACCCGATCCCAAACCGGCGGATGATTATGCTCCATCTTTCTCCGATTATTTTAACTCGACCTACATCTATTATGTAAGCATCGGAAACATGGAAAACTATAGCAACGCTTCATCCTATACCTTCTTTAAGGACAAGAAGACAGAGCTTGAGGCAGGCGGAAGCTATTACATAACCTTAATGCCACGCTTCTCCAACGGGACATATCCCATGTATTGGTGTGTTTGGGTGGACTTCAACGGCAACAAGATATTCGAGGATAACGAGCGAGTGTTGGCTCAATACATGAATTCCGCAAACTATTTCTATCGTATGTTTAAGGTTCCGGCTAATGCCGTCAAAGGTGAGACACGCGTTCGCGTAAGTGCGAAGTGGGGCAGCTATCCCAAACCGGACGAGCACTTTACCTATGGTGAGGTGGAAGACTACACGGCAGTCATCACACAGCCGTCATCGCCGGCACCGAAGCCTGACCCTGACCCCGATCCGAAGCCGAATCCTGACCCGAAACCGGATCCGAAACCGGATCCGACACCAAATCCCGGAAACTATTGCTCTATAGCCGCAGCCAACTACTCGGCAGCCTACATCAGTCAGGTGAGTCTTAGCACCATGACCAAGACCTCGGGGGCATCTCCCTATAGCAATTTCACATCGAATATTGCTTACAGCAGTCCGGGATATTCTTTCCAATACACGCTCAAACCGGGCTTCAGCGGTTCCAATTCAAGAAGGATGTACTGGCGAGTTTATGTGGATTTCAACAACGACGGCATTTTCTCTGCATCGGAGAAGAAAGTGGAACGCTACTCTTACTTTGCATTCTCCGGATACATTCTCGTACCTGCAAACACCCCCAAAGGCAACTATCGCATTCGTGTCATAGCCAGTCCCGATGGATATCAAGACCCATGCGGAAACTTTGCTAACGGAGAAGTGGAAGATTATACGCTACAGGTGAGATAAATCATAGCCAATTAAGGTAATGCCTCAGAAGGATTACCGCTTTGCGATAAGCACACAGCAACTGAGTTTTGGTTGGCTGTGTGCTTTTGGCCTTTTCGCAACTCCGTTTCCATTGCAAAATTGTGAATTGGATGGGCCGTTCATGCTTTGCCGTTTATCTTTTCCATGCCCATCCCGACTTCTATCAGCAAGTGTTTTATCCCATCGTTAGGCAATTGTTCATGACTGCCTCTGGGTTCCAATTGCTTTTTCATACGGTCGTCCTTGTCACGGTCTTATATCTCATGCCCATCCTCATCGACCAGCTCAGGATTCGCATGTGGGGTTTATTCTCC
Organism: Prevotella brunnea; assembly: GCF_008016795.1. Lineage (GTDB taxonomy): Bacteria > Bacteroidota > Bacteroidia > Bacteroidales > Bacteroidaceae > Prevotella > Prevotella brunnea. Next base: position 14,179 of record NZ_SDIK01000055.1, on the reverse strand, counting down.
CGCTTATTCTTGGGTAAATAAACGAAATTTGCTATCTTTGCTCTCACGAAATCCGAACAATTAATGATTGCCTATGAAACCATGGTTTGTAGTTTTTGTTTTCATGATTCTCTTGTCCTCCGCTGTTCTATCAAGTATTGATAGGTATAATTATACCGAACAGACGATTATCAATGACATGAATCAGGCATTGGAACAAACATTGTCTGCTAAGCGAGAGGCATGGATTACGCCCGACACCATCAACGATTACAGGCGAAACCTGAAGATTGATGCATTGCGGGCCGAGTCATTCCTTTCCTATGCGCAGCCGAACGCTCCGAAAGCGCTGTGCAGCAAAAGGATAAAATGGAGGGGAAAGGACAGGGAAGTAGCTTTTCAGAGCTACGCTACCTGTTCTTTTGCTACCGTCTGGGGATTGTCTGACCAACGTATTCCCTACCTTTTGATATGCCTCTCCTCCTTGTGGCTGCTTGTTTCTCTCAAGATTGTCAGACGTAAGAAAGCAGGGATGACAGTGTTCGGCGAATTGGTCTATTCACAATCATCGGCACAGTTCTATGACTCGCACGATAATCCCATACCATTGACGCCTTTGCAGTCGGAGTTGATGCGGTTGTTCCTGTCCAACGACCAGCATACGGTGTCAAAAAAGGAAATCTGCGATCGTTTATGGCCCAAGAAACCCGATGCCAGTGACACCCTTTACACACTCATCAGGCGAATAAGGCCTGTGATTGAAGAGCGGGGCAAGGTGAAAATAGTCAACGAAAGAGGAAAAGAATACCGGTTAGAGAAGATGGATTAAAAGCGTATTTGTAACCATCTGATATTCAGACGCATAACCTTTAACTTCCAAAAGGTCACCTTTTACCCTTCGATAGATGACCTTTTACATTGCGATAGGTGACCTTTTGCGGTGCGAAAGCTAAGCCTTTTGAATTTCACAGTGAAATTATCGCTCCGACAAAGGCTGTTCGTCACGGCTGTGCGATGTGGAATCATCCCCAATTGTTCATTCCACTGCGATTTCTCTATTCGCTGATAAGCAAATCGTTTCCTAACCGATTTCATTCGTTTGCCAGCATTTTCTCTGTCGTTCCCTTTCGCCTTAGTCTGCCATGTCTTCAATAGAACGGCAAGCAAGCTGATCGGTAATCAAACAAAAACACTACATACTCTTACGAACCGATTTTGAAAAATGAGCGAAAAAGTCTGAAGTAAGGTCCCGACTGGACATTGTCAGACAGTTGTCAGACAGTTTTCGGGCAACTTTTGAAGTTCTTCGGCTATCTTTGCCGCAACTAATCAAAATGTCAAAGATGAAGAAAAGTATTATTTTAGTATTGATGTTTGTTGCGGTGACAGGCGCAAGAGCTCAGGACGAGCGCACGACGGCAGCGGATAGTCTGGTCGGTGATGTGGCGGAAAAGGTCGTTGAACTGGGCGAGGTTACCGTTGAGCATGCGAGAGTTGTCGAAAAGGCAGACGGAAAGCTCATTATCCCTTCGTTGTCGCAACGCAACTCCACCACCAATGGCTACGACCTGCTTTCAAAACTGAATCTACCGAGAATAAGAGTAGATGAGGTTATGCGAACCGTCACTGCGTTGGGGAATGAGGGAGCTGTGCAAATAAGGATTAATGGCATCGTAGCCACCAAGGAAGACCTGATTGGGCTATCTCCGAAACTTGTGAAAAACATCGATTTCATCGACAATCCAGGTGTTAGATATGGGAAAGAGACGGGTGTTGTCATCGATATCCGGACTTATCGGCATGATAGTGGAGGGGTGGTTGGTGCAGACCTTTCCAACAGTTTCACGGCTTGGAATGGCAATAACTCTGTTTTTGCGAGGGTTAATCATGGAAAATCGGAATGGGGGATCAACTACAACCTTACCTATTGTGATTTCAAGGGTGCGAAACTGACAGAAATCGCCAATTATCTGTTGAATGACGGTTCTGTCTATCATATAGAAAGAGCGACCTTAGCCTCGCGGAATAGAACATTCGACCACACATTGCAATTGAAATACAGTCTTGCCGACTCTACGAGCTATGTCTTTCAAGTATCGTTGTCGGCCAATCTCAACAAAATACCTAATGACGACGAAAGGCAAAGCATTGTGGACGGACTCCAAAAAATGATGGCCACCCGACGGAACAGTTCAAACAGCAACTCGCCGGTTCTGGATCTGTACTTCTATCACAGGCTGGGTGAACATCAGAGCTTGACGACGAATGTCGTCGGGACAGGAATCACGACCGAGAATGACAGCTATCAGGATGAGGGAGTACCCTACTCCTACAACGTGGATGGGCGGACATGGTCGCTTCACTCCGAGGCGATCTATGAAAACAGGCTTAAACCGTTCACAATTACCATGGGGCTCGCACATGGCATCAAATACACGAGGAATGAATACAAGGGCGACGTGCAGTCGTTGAATCAAATGCACAACCATGATCTTTATCTTTTCAGCGAGGTAAAAGGAATGAGCGGCAAGTTGTCGTACGTTGCTGGGCTTGGCGTTACGAATCAACGGTACAGACAATCGGCCGACAAATTCAATTATTGGCTTTTCCGTCCCAAACTTACGCTCAGCTACCACTTGGCAGCCCCTTTGAGCCTGCGATACTCTTTTGAGATCTACGAGCACGTTTCCAAAATTGCCATGATCAGCAATACGATGATTCGCGAGAATAGCAGAGAGTGGCGGGTGGGCAATCCCAACATCGAACCGAACAAAGTGGTGGAGCAAACCTTGTCGTTGAGCTACAATAAGCCCCGGTTTACCAACACATTCGACATCGCTTATCGAAATAACAGTCATCCCAACATGTCTAAATATATCCGGACTGCCGATAACCAGTTCCATTATCTCCAAGCTAACCAAAAGCGGATAGAGATGTTCTACCTTCAGAATGCGATGAGCTGCGACATCATTCCCGACAAACTGACTTGCACTTTGACAGGGGGCGTTTTCCGGTTCCTGAATAAAGGTGATGAATACAAGCACTATCTTACGAGCGCTTTCGTCTCTGGCAGTTTGAATGCCTATCTGGGGCGGTGGGTTATCAGTGCTTATGCCGACAATGGATGGAAGTTTGTGGAGGGAGAGACACAGGCCCACCACGGCAGTTATGTGTTTTTGAAGGGTGCTTACAGAGTGGGAAACCTGATTTTGTCGCTTTATTGGCAAAATCCGCTCATCTCCCATCCGCGATTGGAAGAGAGTGCGATACTCAATCGATTCGTTTCTAAAAAACAGTTGTTCAGGGGAAACGACAACGGTAATCTCTTAAATCTCAGTGTTTCGTGGAAATTCGAATACGGACGCAGATACCGCGACGTACAAAAGAAGCTCGGACACAGAGATACGCAGACTGGAATCATGTAGAAAGTTGAGGCTCTGCGGACCGTTTCTCTGCCGACAAGTCGAAATCTTCCAGCCAATCATTCCGCATAGGTGGGGGAGTTAGCGTGCAACTGGCGCTTTCGGGTTGTTGTTACACGCTTTCAGCCTTCCGTTGACAAATAAAACTCCCTTGAATATCTTGCAATTCAGGGGAGTTACAGTAAGACTGTGTTAGCTTTTGACCTATCAGATGGTGATGCTTACGCCACCATACCACGTTGCTCCATATACCGGAGCATACATGAATGCTGCGTCGTCGCCATGCTTTTCGTCTTGAACGTAGCTGAAGATATTCTTGCCTCCAACGTAGAAATTGAACGAACCGACGCGCTTTGCCACACGGCAGTTGAAGAGCATGAAAGTGTTTGTCTTCTTGATTTTTGATTTTTCAGGTGCATCTTCAGAGTTATAGTCTATAAACATCTTGCCTTGGAGCGAGCCAGTGAGCGAGAACGACCATGTGCCCGGTGTGTAATCTAAATCAATATCGGCAGTCATGGCTGGGAAACGGGAGATGTTCTTGCTGTCCTTGGCATACTTCAGACGGTCGGGATTGGCCTTAACTTCCTCGCTTTGTGGGTCAGACCATTCGGGACGCTCATGTTTGAACTTGCCTTGGTTGAAGGTCCAGCTCATGCCAGCAGAGAAATCCTTGAAGAGAGTTGCCTTGGCGCTGAGTTCTATACCTTGAACGAAGGCGTCATCAACGTTCTCCCATTGATAGGTGTAGCCCAATCTCTTCACTTCTTCACTGGCAGGAGCGAACTGTATCTTGTCTTTCAAGTCTGTTCGGAAAACGTTCAGGCTCAATTGGTAATTTTTACCATAGTAATCAGCCGACAGATTGTAGCTGACAGAGTGCTCACCGTTCAGACTGGATGACTTCCAGACACGTGGAGAGCCAGAACAGAGGTGCAGATCCTCAGAGAATCCGTAAGGAGCGCGGAAGCCTGTGCCGAAGTTTGCACGCAAAACCAATGATGGGTTCACCTCGTATTTGATGGCTAATCTTGGATTGAAGCTTGTCTTATCGAACTTAGTCTTTGGGAAAGTTCCATCGAAGACTGTCTTGCTTGATGTGTATTCCTCGCCCGAATGGTGGGTGTCGAGGCGTAGTCCAGGAACAACCGTCAGGTTAGGCAGGATGTTCCATTCGTCTTGGATGAACACTCCCACTTCGTTGGCATGCTTTTTACCGATTGATGTGTAAGCCTCGCCATAATAAGTGCTTGTGTTGTCGTCTATGCAATAGAGCCCTGTCTCGTTCAGTTTTGTGAAATAGCCCTGTACTCCAGCAAGCAATGTGTGATTGCCGATGATGCTTGTGAATGTCGCAGATGGCGTAAAGGTGTTCTCTTTGGCAATATAGGGACGCATGTCCTCAACATTGGGGCTTGCTCCGTCGTGCGATGCCTGATAGCTACCGAGGAATGTGTCGTTGGTAGCGTTGCGTTTGTGGTGAACATAGGCAGCTGCGAGGTTGAATTCGGAGTGCGCTCCGATGGGCAATGTATAGGCCAAGTCGGCTGTAAGACGGTTGGTCTTGATGTTTTCCGTGCCTGCCGAAAACGGGTTCAGGTAGAGGTCGTTGGTCATTGTGCCACCGTATCGCTGCTCGTCGAGCGCCTTTCCACGAATGATGAGTTTGTCGTTCTTCGTGAATGGGTTAAAAATGTAGAGGCTGCGTCCGACGTTATTCATCAAACTATATACTCGGTCGGAAATGCCATCTTTATGTTTCACCTCTTTGCGGACGAGACCTTCGCTGGTCTGATCAACCGCATCCATCTGCGTTCGCTGAGCCGTTACCATCAGACCGATGTTCTTGAAGCGCATCGAACCTGTTCCTTTGTAGTTCTTGTAGCCCCAGTTTCCAAACTGTGCATCAGCGTTGATGTAAGGTTCGAAGGTCGGTTCCTTGGAGATAATGTTGATGGCACCCGCAACGGCGCTGCTTCCGTACAGTGCCGAGCCAGCGCCTTTCACTACTTCCATGCGATCAATATCGTTCGTTCCTATCTGTTGCAGTCCATAAACCCCTGCAAGACCTGAATAAACAGGCTGTCCGTCGAGCAGAACCTGTGTGTGCTCGGCACCCAGTCCCTGCATTCGCACCATGGAGAAATTGCAAAACTGGCATTGTTGTTCCACTCTGATGCCCGGAACTCCCTCCAAAGCCTCAAAAAGATTTTGCGCGTTCCTGCGTTTCAGGGCATTCGAGGTGAGCACTTCCGTCCGAATGGGCACATCTTTTATGAAATGCGATGTGCGTGTGCCTGTTACAACCACTTGACTCAATTCCAAAGCGTCTTTGTCCAATTGGAAATACACTTCCGTTCCCTTTCCGCTCTGCGCAGTAATCTCGATTTCTTGTTCTTGATACCCATCAAGATTGGCAACGACAATCAGTCTGCCTATGGGCAAATCCGCCATCTTGAAATGCCCGAAGCGTCGCATTTCGTTTGCAGATTGGTTCCTTTCACGCTAATGGTGGCGTAAGGCAGATGCACTTTGGTTTCCTTTGCTTTCACGTCGCCGAACAGCATGGCATCCGTCTTCTGAGCCATCGAATTCATGGCGCACAATGCTGCGGCAAATAAGATTAGTATTTTCTTCATTATTCTAAATTTAGTTCGGTGCAAAGGTATCTACTTACGCGTTACTCCACAATAGTCATTATCGGGTAAAAAAAAAGTTTCGGAAAGGTATGGAGTAACGATTGAAGATGAATAAAAATACTTAATTTTCGGTAAATTCCTTGCTCTGACGGCGCGATATATCATACAGGTTAATCGTATAATGGTTTTCCATCATAATTTTCCTCTATAAAGTCTGAAATAAATTTCTGCCAAAATAACTAAAACAGCCGTTTTTCAGGACAATTTCACATGACAGATTCATACAGATTCCTTTCCGAATTTGCATAAATCATAATGAAACTTTCCTTTTCGAGCTTAGTGTTCACACCGAGTTCCATAGTCGTCCATGTCGTTGGTTAGCTTGCCCGGCTTACGCACGTTCTCGTTATCAAGGTCGCAGATGCGCCGGTCGTACTGCCACAACTGCTGTATGCGCTCCGGTGGAACAAAGCTCACGCGAACCAGCTCCTTGAACATACACTCGTGCTTTTCATCCCCACCCCCCATACGTGATATTTGAGCATCAAATCACGTATTTAGAACTAAGAATTTATGTTGGTCTTGACACTTTTTATCGTCAAAAAGAAATGCGATTCGGGAATTTATTTCCCATTTTTTATTCCCACCGGCTTATATATCGCGATTTTTATGTAAATTTGCAGTTTAATACAAGTGGTATCAACAGACTTCCCGATGAAGAAGATGCTCAACAATATTGCCTACGGATTGGCTTACGGCTTCTGGTTTCTGATGTCGTTGCTGCCATTCCGCATCCTCTATCTCATCTCCGATTTCCTTTATTTGATTGTAGCGCGAGTGATGAAATACCGATACGAAATTATATGGAAAAATCTCCGTGAGAGTTTTCCGGAAAAAAGCGATATGGAGATTCGGAAAATCCAGCGCGAATTCTATCGATGGTTCTGCGATTATGTGGTGGAAACCGTCAAACTCATGACCATGTCGCGGAAAACACTGCAAAAACGCATGAAGTTTACGGGCATGGAGCAGTGCATCAAGGTGTTCCAAGAGGGTGGCTCTTGTGCCGTCTATCTCGGTCATTATTGTAATTGGGAATGGATTTCCACACTTCCCATTTGGCTTTCCACCGAAGTGAAGTGTTGCCAGCTCTATCATCCATTGGAAAACAAATGCTTCGACCGGTTGTTCAAGGTCGTTCGCGAACGTCAGAAAGCCGTCTGCATTCCCATGCAAGAGTCATTAAGAAAGATCTTGGGATTCAAACGCGATGGAAACCCCATGGCAGTGGGCTACATTGCCGACCAAGCTCCATTGTGGTGGAACATCCATCATTGGGTAGATTTTCTACATCACGACACCCCCGTGCTCACAGGGACGGAGCGAATAGTGAAGCATGCTGACCAAGCATGTTTTTATGGCTGGCTCACCCGACCAAAAAGGGGCTATTACGTTTGCGAGATGAAGCTGATAACGCTCACCCCGAGCGAAGAGAATGAGTTCGCCATTACCGATGCTTATTTCCGATTGCTGGAGGAGAACATAAAGTATGCCCCCGCCTTTTATTTATGGAGTCATAACCGCTGGAAACGCACCCGTGAGGAATTTGAGCGTGATTGGGAAGTAGTGGACGGAAAAGTGCTGAGGAAACGAAACGATTAATCTTTTGAGAAAAATATGAAAATAACGGCAGTAGTAGTAACATACAACCGATTGGAATTGCTTAAGAAAGGCATTGACAGTCTGAGAGGGCAGCAGCGGCTCACCAACATCCTTGTGATCAATAATGGGAGTACTGACGGAACCGACAAATGGCTTGCCGAACAGACCGACTTGGACGTCATAAACCAAGAGAACGTGGGTGGTTCGGGTGGTTTTTACACAGGTATAAAAACGGCTTACGAAAGAGGTGCCGACTGGATTTGGTGTATGGACGATGATGTTTTCCCACGCGAAGATTGCTTGGAAAAGTTGCTTCGGCAAGTAGAGGCTGACGAAGCTGCCGGAGGAAATCGCCGATTGGGCATCTTGAGCCCACGAAGACTCATGGAGGGAGCCGTTTTCACGCATGAGTTTCGCAAATTCGATTTCTCCAACCCTATCGGAAGCATGCATGGGAAAAAGCTGACTGGAACAGAAACGGAAGTTACGGAGATAGTTGGTTGCGATTTTGAAGGTCCATTCATTCGTCGCGAAGTGGTGGAAGCCATCGGTTTGCCCAACAAGGATTTATTCATTTTCTGCGATGATACCGATTATTGTTTGCGTGCGCATCTCGCCGGTTTCAAGTTGCTTTATGTCCCAGACGCCTTGATGGATAAACACAAGTTTTTCTCAAACGACTCGTGGGCAGAAAGGAATAAAAAGAAGAAGTGGAAGCGTTATTATCAAGTGCGCAACGAAGCTTACATGAATCATCATTATGGAAAAAACGTGGGTGTTCGTTATCTTAGAAGTTGGTTGGGAGGCATGGGATATGTCATTCCGGCGTTGCTGACAATGCCTTTCTCCAAAGCTTGGGAACCCAAAGACCTCATGATGCTACATCGCGCTTATTATGACGGAATAGCCGAAAAACTCGGAAAAAGATAACCACAGCGTATGCAGAAGCTTGTAAAAGTAGTGATCCCAATTTATCGGTCCGCGCTGAAGAATTATGAGCGGGCGGCTTTGGACAACAACCTAAGGTTGCTGAAAGATTTCCCGATAACATTCTTAAAACCTGAAGGTGTGGATATGAGAGCGTTGAAGGAAGCATATCCTCAGGTGAGCATGACAAATGTAAGCGATGAGTGGCTGGGCACAAAGCGAGGCATACAAGGATATAACGAAATGATGATGTCGGAGAAGTTTTACGACCTCTTTTCCGATTACGAATACATCTTTATTTGCCATATCGACGCATGGTTGTTTCGCGATGAATTGGAGATGTGGTGTCAAAAGGGCTACGACCACGTGGCGGCTCCGTGGCCCATGCGACCGCGTTACGGACGTTTCCCCCTGAAACAATATCTGCGACTGAAGTTATGGCTGAAACCAAAACGCAAAATCATCCATTGTCAAATGTTCGGACGAATAGGAAATGGAGGGCTGTCGCTCCGAAGAGTGAAGGTCTTTCGTCAGGCGTGCATTGATTTTACAGAAACCATAGCCTATTATAACAGTCAGTCGGGCGCGCTGTACAACGAAGATTTATTCTGGGCTTTAGAGCCGAAATTGCACCTTCCCTCAGTGGAAGAGGCGTTGAAATTCTCGTTCGACTTAAAACCGGAGTTGTCGTATGCGCTGAATCATCACGAATTGCCCATGGCTTGCCATGGATTTAACAAACCTGTGCGCATTAAATTTTGGAGGCAGTTCATCCCCGGACTATGAAAAAAAATAAAACAAGATAAGAATGAAGATAGTACACATCAGTATGGCAGACTTTAATGGTGCCGGACTTTGTGCTTATCGCATTTGTAAAGCGCAGAGAGCTTTGGGAATGGATAGCCGAATGGTGGTGTTAAAGAAAAAACATAAGGATGATTTTATTGAAACTTGTGGAGAAATGACTTATTTCCTACATAGCGTTCTGCGCAAGATAAAGAAATTATCGGGTATTCACGACGACCTAAATGCCTGTAGGGAATTGGGAAAGATACACAATGCCGTCTATACACTTCCTATTTCGCCAATCGATTTGACAAAAGTAAAAACCATTCGGGAAGCTGACATCATTCATCTGCATTGGGTGGGAGGTTTCTTGGATTACCGAACGTTCTTTGAAGCTTTCAAACGGAAAGTCATCGTAGTAACCATGCACGATGAAAACCTGTTGTACGGATTGGCAAACATAGAGAAGCAATGGTTGCCGGACAACCCTTTGGAACAAAAATATTATCGGTTGAAATACAAAGAGATACAAAAGGTAGATAGATTCGGAGCTGTGTTTCTCTCAAGGATGGGCTTCCGTCTTTACGGAGAGCACGAAATGCTGGCAAAAGCCAAGAAAAGAATTATCTATAACATGGTGGATAACGCTAAGTTTCGACCTTTCCCCAAGTCGGAAGCACGCAGGCGTTTGGGATTGAGCGAGAACGATAAGCTGTTCGCTTTCTGCGCTTGTAACATAAATGAGCGGAGAAAAGGTCTTGCCGAACTTTCTGAGGCGTTGCTGCACATAAACCCGGATTATAAAGTTCTCGCAATAGGAAAGAACAGGGGGGAGATAAAATGGGCAAACGTTAAGGAGCTTGGCAGAATCTCCGAACCGGAGGAAATGTCCCGGGTATTCTCTGCAGCCGACTACTTTTGCATGCCCAGTTTTAAGGAGAACTTTGCACAGGCACCACTTGAGGCTATGGCGTGCGGATTGCCGGTGATTGCCTTTCCATGCAGTGGAATGGAAGAGTTGATAACTGAAGAAAATGGGGTGAGATGTGATGATTTCACGGTAGAAGCGTTGGAAAATGGAATCCGAAAAGCAATGACAACGCAATATGATGGGACGGCGATACGCAAAGACATGATGGAGCGTTTCTCGCCCGAAAAGATAGCCGGCGAATACATCAACTTCTATGAAGAAATAATAAAAGAAAAGGCATGAGCATACTCCCGCGTAAGTTTTACTACACGTTGCATAGTGGCAAAAACTCAAAACTCGCTTATTACATCAATTCATACATCGCCATTAATCTGCCGCATGCTTATCTCTCGTTTTTATACCACAAGGAAATGAGCGCATTAGAGAGAAGAAGCGACCGGGAATACATCATGGGGCGAGTGAACTATTATAATCGGTTATCACCCGATGTGCCATTCGATAAAGAGCGGTTTCTTAACGAGTCCGTGCAACTGAAAGACCAACCTATCACCGGACAGAAGGTTTATTATCTTGACTCCTATCGCTATGCTCGCTATTTCCCAGCTTCGTTGCGCTGGAGGCTGCTGCCCGGCGATATTGTTCATGTGCCGGAAGTGCCCAGTATCACGAAAAGTCGCCCCATATCGGAAGCGAATTTCAACTCGGTGGTGATGAAACTCGACCGTGTGCGCCATTTCTTGTTCGTGAAAGACAGGAAGAAGTTTTCCGATAAAAAAGACAAAGCCATTTTTCGGGGACTTATCGGGCAAGATGGAGGTACGGACTTGAAGCGCAACCGTTATGAGTTCGTGCAACAATATTTCGGACATCCCATGTGCGATGTTGGCGTAATAGACCCACAATATCCGAAATGGAACAAGGGAAAGCTTACCATAAAAGAGCATCTTGACTATAAATTCATCATGGCTTTGGAAGGGAATGATGTGGCAAGCAACCTGAAATGGGTGATGTCGTCGAACTCCATTGCCGTCATGCCTCGTCCGACGTGTGAGACATGGTTCATGGAGGGAACGCTGAAGCCTGATTACCACTACATTGAGATTAAGCCCGACTTCTCCGATCTTGAGGAACGGCTCAATCATTACATCACCCATCCGGATGAAGCCGAAGCCATCATCGCTCATGCTCACGATTTTGTGGCACAATTCCTCGACAAACGGCGCGAAAGGCTGATCTCTTTATTGGTTTTAAGGAAGTATTTTGATTTCACCAACGCTACTTGCGCGAACTTGTAGATTTATTCTTATATACCTTTTGTCCGCAATAGCGTATCCTAAGCGCGTGGAAATGCGGATTGATAACACTTCGTTCCGGTTTGAATTCCAAGGTTTTGATTTTCATGATATCAAGGAGTGTGTGTATCATGTCATCGGTCATAAAAGGTCGATGGGCAGCTTTTTCTATCCGTTGGGTCAGTGCGGGATAAGCCACGCGGAACTTTTTCGAGGTATATATCATCATTGGAATTTCCACCATGCGTCTGTTGATGCCCAAATCGCTGTGTCCGGCAATCTTCTTATTGATTTCTTGTACGTCTTCTCCGTGGTCTGAGGCATAGACAACTATCGCGTTTTTGTTTTCAAATCGTTGAATGATGGCATTCATGATGCTGTCGTTATATCGAACTGCGGTATCATATTCCGCACGAGTTTGCCTTATCTCCTTGTTTTCTCCCGTTTCGTCTTTTGCGTCAAAGGATTTGAATGTTTCCGGATAGCGATGTCGGTAGTGTTGATGAGTTCCCAAAAGGTGCACCACGATGAAATTCTTTTTACCGCATTTCTTCAGGCATTTGTCCAGCAGTGGCAACACCGCCTCATCGTAAGGCGCGTCTATTGTTACACTACCGGAACTTCTGTAACGGGTGAATTCCTTGTCGTCGCATCGTTCGGCATAGACGCGCCCATTGTTACCATATATCCCGGAATACTCTTGGTTGGATATCCAAACCGTGTGGTAACCTGCTTCGTTTACGATACTGAACAAATCGGTATATTGAAACCAATTTCCTTTTGCTCCTTGCCTGTAGAACGTGAACAATTTGCCCAAAACTTCCATTGTGTGTGCGTTGGGACTGATGACATCGGTGAATTTAATGAGTTCGCCTTTTCTTTCGCGTTCCGACATGTAAGGTGTGGTGTTGAGTCGGTAGTCGTATATGCTCAGGTGATGGCGCGACGTGGATTCGCCCAAGATATATACCACGTATGGGATGGAGCTTTCGTCATACAATATTCGCGGGCGTGTGTTCCCACTTCTTATCATACGCTCAAAATGTTGCAGGTTTCGATAGCCGTCATATAGTTGCATGCTCGTTCGCAATACCGAGCAACACTCATAAGTAAGGCTTTTCAGAGTTTTATCTTTATGTTTGAAAACATCTTTCACGATATTCGCCATCGTGAACAACGAGGCAAACATGATACAAACGCTAATGACAGATATGGTATAGCGCAATTTCTTGAGTCGGTAAATTTGTAATATGACGATGTATAATAAGCCTGCTCCGACCAACACTGCTAAGATAATCCATTGGTTCATAAGGTTTGCCTTGGCGTAATCCCACATCTCGTCAGGTGTGGTGGCAATTAATATTTCCATGATGGCTTGGTCGGGGAATCCATCATAGAAGTAAGCGAAATAAAGGTCTGTGATGAGAAGAAACACGGAAGCTCCAACGAGAATCCTTCTTACGATACTGCGCAAGCCCAGCCACGGTATCAGCTCGGTGAGTGCCGTAACACACGATATTGTAAAGCAGATATAGAGGAAGTAATGAATAGCCCTTCCAATGGAATGGAAAAGAGTAAGTCCTGTCAGGTTCAGCAATAGCATGGTCAAGACAAAGACAAAGTTTCGATCAACGAAGTGTTTTGTTTTCTCAAATATATTTTTCAGTTTCATGTTTCTTGTAAAAACTCATTGATGCACGGAGAACTCTCCTCCTCCATAGTGCAGTAACCTTGCCTGAAGCGGTAGAAAGCAGATTTCCATTAATCGTAATCATGTGTCCAAGATATAACTTATAGTGGCTGAAGTTGCTACCGCTTGCCCTTGTGTAGGATAATTTGCGTATTATCTTGATTAGGGCGTGCAAAGGTAATGTATTTGAAAAGAGTTTCCAAATATATTCAGATATTTTTTAAATAGGTGTTCAAACAAAATAAAGTCTGCTCTCCTTCAGAGCGGATTGCAGTAATATCTTTATTGCCGATATCTCTTTCATAAAGTACTCTTGAAAGATGCTTTTCTGTTTCTTGTAATTTTGTTCGAGCTTTGACACGTTCAATCTTCGGTAATCTTTGTTCTGTCAGCCCGGCTTTTCGTGTTCGTATGGCAAAATAGGTTTGTGCAAAAGCTATTTGTTCCTTACGTGGAGCTCCATTTTCTGCAATGAGATAACAGACATATCGGGTTAATAACATGTCGTTGTGTCTTATACGGATTTAGCTTGTCACAATTCTGACTATAAAAAAAGTAAGAAATTATGACAAAACGTAAAACCCCGCGCGAATTTTCGTATTCGTTCAAGCTGCAAGTGTTAATTGATTATTATTCTAGCGGTTCTTCTCAAGCGTCCATATTGCGTAAGTGGAATGTGTCTAGTGGTTCAATGTTCCAATGGCTGAAACGTTGGCCCGTTGATTCAAAATCGTTATCTTTGCCCTCGGAAGTAATCGAGAGGTATCGTATGGCTCATAAAGAAACGAATTTGACAGACAATGAGATATTGCGCCAGAAGATAGTGAACCTCCAACACGCATTGTCTTTGG
>NZ_SDIK01000054.1 GCF_008016795.1 Prevotella brunnea | reverse complement strand
GCATCACATAAAGACAAACCGGTAATGGCGCAGCAACTCAGTGAGGTGTTACAACTGGAGAACAACGAAATGAATTCCTTGCAGGGATACGCACAAATCATTACCTTTGTCGAGAAATGGGAAAGGAAATATCCTGCACTAAGAAAATACAAGGCCGAACGCAACAGTGCCTATTTCACGTATATGGACTTCCCGGCTCAAGTGCAGAGGTGCATATATACGACCAACTGGATTGAAAGGCTCAACAGGAAGTACAGGAGAACCATCCAAATGAGAACATCCATGCCATCAGAGAAGTCTGTCATCTTCCTCCTGGCAGCCGTGGCGATGGAGGAAACAAAGACGACATATGAAAGGAGAATATATCAATTCAAAAACTGGAAAGAAAAGAATAAAATAACAGTGGAAGTACAGAGAAAGGAAAGATGAATTACACACTTTTAAGGACACTACCTTTTGCTCCGTAAAAGGTAAGCTTTTGCATTGCCAAAGGTCATGAATTGGAGTGCAAAAGGCAAGCTTTTAAATAGCAATTAATATCCTTCTGATTATCAGTAAATTACGAAGCATGTCTCGGATGCAGTTTTTGTAATATAATTTCACAATGATGGTCGAGTAGAATATTCACTATCAAGCGTCTGTTTGCCATCACCTGAATACGGATTGAGGACATAAAGGGATATGTGTTATTCGGCATCGGAATAAAATACGTCAAATGTTCATGACTTGATGCAATCTTGTTGATGCTCTTTTGCTGCCTAAAAACAGCTCTTTTACACGGCAAAAGCAAAGGACTTGAATATAAGGGGTGAAGATTTTTTACAAAATTATTTTTTCTGTTTTATCATGTCTGCGTTGAGGTGTGTAACGTAGATGAGTGGCGTGTCCTTGCTTACAATCACTTGATACTTTCCGTTATTTTTGTCTTTACAATCGTAGATACACGCGAACTTGTTAATAGTCCAGCAGGTGTCCTTTTTTGCCGCGTTTTCAATTCTTGCGTAAAAAGCCTTTGAGGGGACGGAGTCGAGCACCAATGTGGCTTTGTAATTACCTCCGCTAACGGTTTCCTCATCGGCGGCGATGCTGATGGAGTCGGGGAGAATCGGTTCTGCTTTCTTGATTTTGTATTTGGGAAATGCCAATTTGGTAATTTGTTGAAGATTTATGCGAACGATTGTGTCTTGTTCTATGGGGGCAAATACTTCAGCTGCGACAGTATCTCCGGTTGGAACATTGTGCACTTTTTGACCGTTGCATGCTGTGAGCAACGCAATTCCGAAAAGTGAGATGATATGTGTGATATATGAACCGGGTGAGTTGTGCATTTGTTTCAGGATTTATTTTTTTGTGTCTCTTTCGGAAGAAGCTTTTTCAATTTTCTCTTGGCTGATGGGTTGTCGGGATAAAGTTCCAAAGCTTTTTTGTAATTGTTTATGGCAGCGGAAGTCATTCCTTCCTTTTCACAATCTTTACCCATGACTACGTATTCAGCTGATAATCTTTTCAAGAGTTGGGCTTGTCGGACTTGTTGCTCTTTAAGTGCTTTGTTCTCATCCTTTAGTCGATTGATGATTTGTAGTTTACGCCTTAAAAACCTTTTGACAATGGGTTTTTCAATGTCATATCTGCTGTGTATGGCCAAGAAGAAGTTTTTTAAGAATGAATCGAAATCTCCCCGCTCGAACGATGCGTTGGCATCGAAATATTCTTTGTCGGCTTTACTTTGCACCAGTGCTTTTTCTATTATGCTCCTATTGTTGAAATGCTCTGCGAAATGTGCTACTTCGGATTTTACGAATATGTCATTTCTTTTTATGGGTTCACGCAAGGTGATTCCTTCCAAACTCTTACATCTCGAGAGTGCAACATAGGTCTGTCCTCCGGCAAAAACCCCTCCGGTAAAATCTATGGTTACGTTCTTAAACGTAAGTCCCTGACTTTTGTGTACGGTTATCGCCCATGCCAGTTTAACGGGGAATTGTTCAAATGTACCTATCTGTTCCTCTTCGATTTTTTGTTCTTCCTCATTGAACCGATATCTGATATTTTCCCATGTCTCTCTTTCCACCTGTAGGTCTTCGTTTTCCTCTGTATGAATGTAGAGCAGCCCATCTTCCTCGTCAATGCCACTAACCGTGCCGAGAGTTCCATTAACCCATTGCTTTTCTATATCGTTTTTGATGAACATGATTTGTGCTCCCACCTTGAGCACCAATTCCATGGATGTGGGAAGGCTGCTTTCTGGAAATTCGCCTGTGATATTTCCGAAAAAAGTAACTTTATCGTTGGGAAGCAGGTCAAGTTGTTGAGAGTTTATCCAATCTACAGTGTCGCGTCTCGAAGATAGGGTAACGGACAAATCGTTGTCCTTTTCTTTTCCAACCGGTTCTTCTTTTTCTTTCGGGCATACCTGTTCGTTGATACGAGCCAAATCCTTATTGTTGATTTGATTCGTGCGAATTCTGTCGAGAATGGAAATAAAAGTGGGGTCGTTTTGTCGATAGACTTTTTGTAGTTCTATGCTGACGAGTGGAATTTGTTGGAACACTTTTGCGTCGAAGAAGTAGCTGCTTTGATAAAATGCTTGAAGCAATTTTCTGTCCTCTTCTTTCAGAACAGGTTCCAATTGATAAATGTCTCCGACAAACAGCATTTGTTTCCCACCGAACGGCTCTCGCATGTTGCGATTGTAAACACGAAGTACTTTGTCGATAAAGTCGATGATATCAGCCCTTACCATACTGATTTCATCAATAATGATAAGTTCCACCTCGCGCAAAAGTTTTTGTTTGTCGGAATTGTATTTTAGGGCGTTCCGTATATTTCTTACGGAGTATTGTTGGTCGTTTGGGAGAAGGGGATGAAAGGGAAGTTTGAAGAAACTGTGCAGTGTTGATCCACCGGCATTAATGGCCGCGATGCCGGTTGGGGCTAATATAATATGCTTTTTCTTGGTAGTCGCGGCGATGTAGTGCAGGAATGTCGATTTTCCCGTTCCTGCTCTGCCGGTCAGAAAAAGAGAATTATGCGTGAACTGAATAATTTGGAGTGCCTTCTGAAAATCCTCATTATTCAGTTCTATGCCATTAATGTCAATTTTGTTTTTCGACATTATTAGTTTTCAATGGGTTCTATTTTGGGCTTGGTGATTGGTGGCATCGGATGCTTGGGAACATTTGGTGCAGGTATCGATCGTTGCGCGTCTTCTTCGGGTACAATGTTCGGATTGCTTTCGCTTTCTTGTGTATTGTCTTCGTCCTCATCAGATTCTTGCGTCTCTTTTCTCTTTTCCCTTAGGTAAAGTTCAAGACTATCAACTTCATGGCGTCTTGGTTGTACCTCTTGGCAATTATACATCTCAGCGTCAATTTCGTCGGTATTGTTTATCCATTTTGCGTGATATTTTCTGAATTTGTTGTCCCGTAGAATGGAATAGATGAAGTTACCACAAATGGGCAAAGCTGTCTTGGAACCTTGTCCCAACGCACCGGTTCGGAAATGGATGCTTCTATATTCTCCTCCGACCCATGCCCCCACAACAAGTTTGGGACTTACCGCCATGAACCAAGCGTCAGAGTGGTTGTTTGTAGTACCGGTTTTTCCTCCCCAATCGGTATCGCCAATGATATATTGGCTCAAGGAACGACTCGTGCCTCTGCCGTCAGTGATACCGGCTTTCAATAGTTGTTGCATGAAGAAAGCACTCTTGTATTGCATCACTTGTTTTGTCTCGTTGGGTGCCACATAGACCTCATTTCCATCTTTATCTACAATCTTTGTTACGACCACGGGTTCGTGAAATTCTCCATCGTTGGCAACCGTGCAATAGGAATTGACCATTTCCAGCAAGTTTACATCGCTTGATCCCAAAGCCAGCGAAGGCTCGTCATCTAACGGACTCTTTATCCCCATGTCTTGGGCGGTTCTGATGATGTTTTTAATTCCCATTTCCTGTCCCAGTCTCACCGCGATGGTATTGATACTTCTCGCGAACGCTGTCTTTAGCGTAACGGAATCGCCGGAATATCTTCCGTTGGCATTACCGGGAGTCCATGTCTTTATAAGTCCTGTTTTTTTATCGGGAACCTGCATGCTGATAAATTCATCGCGTCGCTTATCGCAAGGTGTCAGTCCTTGGTTCATCGCTTCCGAATAGACAAACAGCTTGAAGGTAGAACCCGGTTGTCGGGCAGCTGTTACCTTGTCGTATTTCCATGTCTTGAAATCCACATCGCCCACCCATGCTCTTACTGCACCGGTCTGAGGCTCCATAGCCACCATGGAACAGTGCATGAATTTCACCATATACCTTATGGAATCCAATGACGATATTTCTTTTGTGATATAGCCTTTTTCGTAGTCAAAGAGTTGAACAGTGTGTGGCTTATTCAGATAATAAAGCACGCTGTCCTGTTGGTTGGGATATTTCTCTAACAGCTTTTTATAGAAAGGTTGTTTTTCAGCGATACTTTCGATAAACCCGGGTACTAATTTTCCATTCTCGTCTCGCCACGGATCTTGCCCACTCCAATGATTGTTGAAGTCCTTTTGTATTTTTTTCATCTGTTTCATGGCAGCTTCTTCCGCATATTTTTGCATACGCGTATCTATCGTGGTATAGATTTTAAGTCCGCTGCTGTAGAGGTCATAGCCGTTTTCGCTTGCCCAATCTTTTAAGTAGTTGGCTATATATTCCCTGAAATAGAGTGCTTGTCCGTCATAGTTCTCTTCCACGTGAACGTCCAATTTCGTTTGTATTTTCGATATGGCATCGTATTCTGTTCTTGATAACTTGTTGTGTGTTACCATATTGTATAAAACGGTGTTCCTTCTCTCCAAAGAGTTCTTGGGATTGGTGATGGGGTTGTAATACGTGGTAGCTTTCAACATTCCCACCAGTGTTGCAACCTGATCAAGTGTCAGTTTTGCCGGCGTCGTGTTGAAATAGGTTCTTGCGGCAGTCTTAATACCATAAGCATTATTACCGAAATCCACGGTGTTGGCATACATCGTCAAGATGTCTTTCTTGGAATAGATGAGTTCGAGTTTGAGGGCAATTATCCATTCCTTGCTTTTCATGATTAACATTCTGATACCCGGAATTTTGCCCAATAATCCGGTTGAATATTGAGTACGAACTCGGAACATGTTTTTTGCCAACTGTTGGGTGATGGTGGAAGCTCCGCGAGCACCGTCTTTGGTAACGGCATCTTTCAATGCACCTGCCAAACCTAAATAATCTACTCCATGGTGGCTGTAAAATCTTTCATCCTCAGTGCTAATCAAAGCATTCCAAAAATGAGGTGTTACCTCCTCATATTTCACGGGAGAGCGATTCTCCTTGAAGAACTTACCTATCAATACTGAGTCTGAACTGTAAATTTCTGAAGCGGCAAAAGTTTGTGGTGTCTTGATGTCTATAAATCCCGGAGATTTTCCAAATAGCCATAAGAAGTTAATATCTACCATTCCGAAGTATAAAAAGACACAAACTATCAATGACACCACTGCGAGAGCAGTCTTAGTGTACCATTTTCTGCCTTTATATAGATTCCTGTACCAAGGGAAGAATTGGCGTATTCCCATAAATAATTGCTTTATGAAATTCAAAATACCTTTCATCGTCTATAACGTATTCTTGTCATTGAGTAGTTTTCTACAATGCAAATTTAATGGATTTGGTATGAAGAAAGATTATTTGTAATGTAGTTTAACAATTCTTCAACGTCGTTTGGTTCAAACCATCTCATGGAAGTGTCTTTTTTTAACCATGTGAGCTGTTTTCTCGCATATCTTCGTGTATTGCTTTGAATTTTGAGAATTGCTTCATCCAAAGTGGTCAGCCCGTCAAGGTAATCAAACATTTCTTTGTATCCCACAGTGTTGAGCGCATTGAGATGTCGGTAAGAATAAACGTTCAAAGCCTCTTTTATCAGTCCTTCAGCAATCATGTTGCGGGTTCTTTGATTGATTCGGGCATATAACTCTTCTCGTGGTCTGTTCAGACCTATCTTGATAATTTTGAAAGGACGCTTTTTTTTCTTTCTTTTGCGAAAAGAGGTGTATGTCGTGCCTGACTGATGACAAATCTCCAATGCGTGAATTACTCTTCTCGGGTTTTTCCGATCAACAATTTTCCAATGTTCATAGTCGAGGGATTTTAATTCATCGACAAGAGTTTCTAATCCTTCTTTTTCAAGTCTCCGTTTCATTTCGGTTCGAACCGCATCACTTATCGTGGGCATTTCGTCTATGCTGTTGCAAACCGCATCAATGTACATCATGGAACCGCCACTAAGGATGAAAGACGTTTGTGGTTGTTGAGCCATCAGTTCCAATACCTTTTCTTCATATAAACTCGCCGAGAAATAATCGGTAATATGAAGATTTCCAACAAAATAATGTTTTACTTTTGCCAATTGTTCTTTTGTTGGTGCTGCGGTACCTATTGGCAGCTCGGCATAAATCTGTCTTGAATCGGCATTTATAATTGGAATGTTTAGGCTTTCAGCCACTTCCAGTACCAAATCGGTCTTTCCCACACCGGTGGGACCGGTTACAACTATCAGGGTCTGTGGCTCCAATCGTATGCTATTTAATGATTCCTCGTTCGGAAGTTTCCACAAAGTCGATAATATTTTTTACTTCTTGCGTCAGTTCCATGGTGTCTTTTATCTTCTGCATATTCTCTGCTCTTGTGCCTTCGCTGTACAGAATACGATATGCGTTATGTATTTGGTCGATTTGTTCTTTGCTAAATCCCCTCCGGCGAAGCCCGATGATATTGATACCGGTATATCTTATGGGGTCTCTGCCCGCTAAAATGTATGGAGGTATGTCTTGCGAAAATCTGCTTCCACCTTGAATCATTACGTTTCTGCCAATTTTGCAGAACTGATGGCAAAGAACAGCTGCGGAGATAACTGCAAAATCATCTATTGTTACTTCTCCTGCGAATTTCGTGGAGTTTCCCACAATGATGTGCGAGCCTATGATACAATCGTGAGCGATGTGCATGTTTTCCATGAAAAGATTATAATCGCCAACAATCGTTGTTCCTTTGGAGGCGGTACCCCGCGATATGGTAACATTCTCACGGATAGAGTTGTGGTTGCCAATTTCGCAAATTGTATCTTCACCTTGAAACTTTAAGTCTTGTGGTTTTGTGGAAATACTTGCACCCGGAAAGAATTCATTGCCATCCCCAATCCTTGCACCATAGTTGATGGTTACACTGTTTTGGAGTATATTGTTATCGCCGAGGATGGTATTATCATCTATGTAACAAAAGGGACCGATAATGTTGTTTTCTCCAAGTTGGGCATTTGGGTGAATAAATGCCATTGGGCTTATTTTGTTCATTTTGGGGCTTTTATTTGTTTTTAACAATTTGAGCTGTGAAAGAAGACTCCGCAACAACTTGATCGCCTACAAACATATAGCCCTTCATTGAGCTGATGCCATGTCTTACCGGAGATAACAATTCTACTCTGAAAAGTAACGTGTCGCCCGGGACAACTTTCTTTCTGAATTTTACATCATCAATCTTTAAGAAATAGGTTGACCATCGCTCCGGTTCCTCTACTTGCGATAACACCAAGATTCCGCCACATTGTGCCATGGCTTCTATTTGGAGAACACCGGGCATTACCGGTTCTTGTGGAAAGTGTCCCTGAAAGAACATTTCGTTGCTTGTTACGTTCTTTACGCCTACAATACTGGTGGAGCCCATCGCGATTATTTTATCAACCAGCTGCATGGGGTATCTGTGGGGGAGTAACTCCCTGATGCGGATATTGTCCATCAGTGGTTCTTCATTTGGGTCGTAAATTGGAGCTTGGATTTCATGTTTGCGTATTTCTCTGCGTAAGAGTCTTGAAAATTTATTATTGACAGTGTGCCCCGGTCGGGTAGCTACAATACGCCCCTTGATAGGCTTACCGATTAAAGCTACATCGCCAATGATATCAAGCAGTTTGTGTCTGGTACATTCATTGTCCCACATTAGTGGTTTGTGCTGAATATATCCTATGGCATTGGCATCGATACGCTGCACTTTAAGCAGGTCTGCCAATTGGTTTAATCTTTCTTGCTCTACTTGTTTTTCGTAGATTACAATCGCATTGTCAAGATCCCCTCCTTTGATCATGTCAGCTTTCAGTAATGGCATAATGTCTCTTACAAAGACAAAAGTTCGTGCCGGAGCTATTTCTGAAGCAAATTCATCTATACTGTCCAAAGTTGCGAATTGGCTGCTTATGAACTTCGATTCAAAAGAACACATCGCCGTGATAGAGAATTGTTCATCGGGAAATATTGTAATGACGGAATCTCCATCCTTGATTTCAATCTTTTTGCGTATGATGTAGTAGTCTTTAGGGGCTTTTTGCTCAACGATGCCAACTTCTTTAATCTTTTCTACATATTTGGCTGATGACCCATCCAAGATAGGAAATTCCGGACCGTTTATTTGTATGAGGCAGTTGTCAATACCCATAGCATATAGAGCAGCCATGCCATGCTCAATAGTACTTACACGAACATCTCCGCGAGCGATGACTGTTCCCCTTTGAGTGTCAATCACGTTTTCCGCAACTGCGTCTATGATGGGCTGATTATCTAAATCTATTCGTTGGATTTTGTAGCCTGTATTATCCGGTGCAGGATTAAAGGTAATTGTCAGGCTGTATCCCGTGTGTAATCCTTTGCCGAAGAGAGAGAAACTTCCCTTGAGCGTTTTCTGCTTTGTAGTTTCCATTATCAGTTACTTATTCTTTTTCAGTTCTTCTATTTCTTTTTGTAAAGCATTTAGTTGTTTGTACATTTCAGGTAGTTTTCTGAATATTGCTTGAGACTTGAAATATGGCTTTGATTCCATGGGAGGAGTTCCTATCAGCGTTTGATTGCTTTTGAGGTTACCGGGAACTCCGGATTGCGCACCGAGAAAAACTTTGTCGCCAATTTCAATATGACCGGCTATTCCCACCTGTCCTCCGAACATACACCATTGCCCAACTTTGGTTGAGCCTGCGATGCCCACTTGAGCACTCATGACTGTATTTTCCCCTATGTCATTGTTGTGGGCTATTTGAACAAGGTTATCTATCTTAACTCCTTTGCGCAGATAGGTGCTTCCCATCGTTGAGCGGTCTATGCAAGTATTCGCACCTATCTCAACATTATCTTCTATGGTTACTATTCCTATTTGTGGGATTTTATCGTAGTTGTTGTTTTCGTGGTTAGGGGCAAAACCAAAGCCATCGGCACCGATTACAGCTCCGGAGTGAATGATGACATTGTTACCCAACTTGCATTCATGATAAATGCTGACATTCGGATATATGATGCAATTGTTTCCCAATGTGCAATTGTCCATCACGGTTGCGTGTGGGTAGATTTGTGCTCCATCGCCAACAATCGTGTTATCCCCAACGTATGCAAACGCCCCTATATATACATTGTTACCAATTTTTGCTTTTGGTGAGATAAACGCCAAAGGATCAATACCTTGTTTCTTAGGCTTCATACTCTCATAGAGTTGTAATAGTCTTGCTACACAATCTCTTGCGTTTTTTACACGAATTAGCGTGGTAGTGGTCGGTTTCTCTGTTTTGATGTCTTCATCCACCAAAACAATGGTGCTGTCAGTTTCGTAGAGGTAGTGCGTATATTTGGGATTTGCCAAGAATGATATATCACCTTTCTTTCCATCCTCTATTTTCGCGAAAGAATTGATACGCGCATTTTCGTCTCCTTCTATGCGTCCTTGTATGAATTGTGCGATTTGCTTTGCGGTAAATTCCATTATTACTGTTTGTGCTTAATTTTGCAAAGATAACAAACTTTTGTCATATTCTATGATAACATAAGTAATATTTGCGAATTTTTTTTGATAGAAGATCAATATTAAGAATTTCAGAAGCTTCTGTAATATCTTTTAGTTGACCATCTTTTGATAGGATGCTTATGTGATCGTCGTTAATGTCGTACATGTCTTTTTGAATTGTGTCATTACACACCAAGTACTTTGTATCCTCGTAATCTAAGTTGAGTGCACTGCAGAGTTTATGTCTTTGTTCTTCGATGGCGTATTTCGAAATAGGTCCTTCATGTATCTCAACCTTAAATAATTTTCGATTAATAAAGTCAGAGGCAAGAGTAGATAAGACAGTATCCTCATTGTTCTTCCAAACTTTCAGCGCGGACCAAAGGTCGTTATCGTCCAATTCAATATAATTTTGAAGTGCTTCCGAATTCTGATGAAAGAAATTGGTATCAACATCATTTTCAAGAAAGAACTGAAGCGATGGGGAGGCAAAGAGTTCTTTCCCTTTTCTTACCAACTCCTTGGCTCGCAACAATGTGTTGATAAGAATCTTTTCATATCCAACGGCTGTTTTGTGCAAATAGACCTGCCAATACATCAAGCGTCTTGTGGTGAGATAGTTCTCAATGGAATAAATTCCTTTTTGTTCCACCACAAGTGCGTCGTTCACCACATTCAGCATCTTGATAATTCTTGCCGACCCTATATTTCCTTCCGTTACGCCGGTAAAGAAGCTATCCCTCCTAAGATAATCCAGTCTATCCATATCCAGCTGACTGCTAATAAGTTGGTGCAGGAAACGTTTGGGATACTCGTCCTTAAAAATTTTTATTGCCAAACACAGCTCTCCATTCATATCCTTATTAATATAGTCCATCATCATGAGTGATATTTCCTCGTGCGATATTCCTTGAATCAATGTGTTTTCAAGAACATGAGAGAACGGACCATGCCCTATATCGTGCATGAGGATAGCTGCTTGAACGGCTTCTGCCTCACTGTCGAAAATGAATACACCTTTTTGCTGAAGCGATAATATAGCCTCACCCATCAGATGGAAAGCACCTAATGAGTGTTGAAACCTTGTGTGTTGAGCACCCGGATAAACAACGGAAGTTACTCCGAGTTGTTTGATTCTTGAGAGCCGTTGCATCAGCGGATGCTTAATAATATCAAGTAGAATTCCTCTTGGTATTCGTATAAAGCCAAAAACCGGGTCGCTGATTATTTTGTTATCGTTCATTGTTAAAGGTGATGCCGTGGTTCAAAACAGAATACGAGCCTTTGAAAGTCAAAGTCTTGCAAGTTCTTTTTCCATTTCTTCTTGCAATTCTTTAGCTTTCTTGGCAGCTTCTTCGGCAAAGCTCTCGCCATTATCAGCATAGATTATTCCCCTTGAGGAATTTACGATTAGTCCGCAATCTTTTGTTATTCCATATTTGCAGACTTCTTGCAGACTTCCTCCTTGTGCGCCAACTCCCGGCACTAAAAGGAAATTATCCGGAACAAATCTTCTTATGTTTTCAAACAAACGTCCTTGAGTGGCACCTACCACATACATGAGATTGTCAGGTGTTCCCCATTCTTGAGATTTTGTCAGAACGTGTTCGAAAAGTCGAGTTCCTTTTTTGTCTTCCAAAAATTGAAAATCCTTGCTTCCTTTGTTGCTGGTCAAAGCCAACAATACCACCCATTTGTTATCATATTCGAGGAAAGGCTTTACGGAGTCCTCTCCCATATAAGGAGCTACGGTAACGGAATCGATGTCATATTCTCCAAAGAATGTTTGAGCATACATTCTCGATGTATTCCCAATGTCTCCCCGTTTAGCATCAGCGATGATAAAATGATTCGGATAGTTAGATTTCAAATATTGAATTGTCTTCTCAAAAGCATGCATCCCCTTCAATCCGTAGCATTCGTAAAACGCCAAATTGGGTTTATAGGCGATGCAATAAGGAGCGGTTGCGTCAATGATGCGTTTGTTAAATGTGAATATTGGATCTTCATTCTTTAAAATAAATGCAGGAACCTTGTTCAAGTCGGTATCTAAACCTACACACAAAAAGGTTTTCTTCGTAAAGATGTGTTCAACTAATTGTTTTCTGTTCATAATATAAAAATATCTCCCATCTTAATGAAAAGATGAGAGAGGTTAATGATTATAGTTCCGATTCTTTTAGTTTTTCTGCATTTTCTGCAACGGTCAATGCGTCAATCATGTCTTGAATGTCTCCATTCATGAAACCTTGCAAATCATGCGTTGTATAACCAATTCTATGGTCTGTAACCCTACCTTGCGGATAGTTGTATGTTCTGATTTTAGCTGAGCGATCACCTGTAGAGACAAGGCTCTTGCGTCGGGTGGCGATATCGTTTACATATTTTTGATGCTCCCTGTCGTAGATGAAAGTGCGCAGTCTCGACAATGCTCTTTCTTTGTTCTTCGGTTGATCGCGTGTTTCAGTACATTCTATCAAGATTTCCTCCACTTCACCCGTGTTAGGGTTTTTCCACGGATAACGTAGGCGCACGCCTGATTCTACCTTGTTTACGTTCTGTCCACCGGCACCACTCGAACGGAACGTATCCCATTTTATATCGCCTTCATTGATGTTCACTTCAAATTTATCAGCTTCAGGCAATACTGCCACCGTGGCAGCCGATGTGTGCATTCTACCTTGGGTTTCTGTGGCTGGGACGCGTTGAACTCGATGAACTCCTGATTCGTATTTCAGCACACCGTAAACCCCATCTCCTGAAATGGCAAAGTCGATTTCCTTGAAACCTCCCACTGCACCTTCCGAAGCAGCTGTTACCGACAATGTCCATCCTTTCTTGTCGCAGTATTTCTTATACATACTGAAAAGGTCGCCGGCAAAGAGAGCCGCCTCGTCTCCACCGGTTCCGGCTCTAACCTCCATCTGTACATTTTTATCGTCTTCAGGATCTTTGGGCACAAGAAGCAACTTTATCTCTTCTTCCAAGTCAGGGCGCAGTTCTTCGTTCTCGTTTAGTTCCATCCTTGCCATTTCCTTCATGTCCGGATCGCTCTCGTTGGCGAGAATATCTTTGGCTTCTTTAATGGTTGTCAGGCAAGTTATGTATCGCTTACGAGCATTCATGATGTCGTTAAGTTCTTTATATTCCTTTGTGAGTTTAACATATCTCTCCTGATCTGCAATCACTTCCGGGTCGGTAATGAGAGTGGAAACTTCTTCAAATCTGGCTTCGAGACCATCTAATTTCTCTAATATGTTGTTTTCTGCCATGCGCTATTTACTTTTTATTTGTATTCGAATTTACCGTGCTCGGATTCAATGGTCAAACTCTTGTTACCTTCTTCTATGTGTCCGATGATTTGTGCATCGATGTTGAACGATTTGCTGATATTGATGATTTGCTCTGCAACTTCTCGGCTTACATAAATTTCCATGCGATGCCCCATGTTGAACACCTGATACATTTCTTTCCAATCGGTGCCGCTGCTCTCCTTAATCGCTTTGAACAACGGAGGAACCGGGAACATATTGTCTTTTATCACTTTGCAATTTTCACCAACGAAATGCAGCACTTTTGTCTGTGCTCCCCCGGTGCAATGTACCATGCCATGTATCTCCGGCTTGCATTCATCGAGAATTCGTTTGACTACCGGCGCGTATGTGCGAGTAGGAGAGAGAACCAGCTCTCCGGCGTTGATGGGGCTACCCATTACCTTGTCGGTCAGTGTGTATTTCCCACTGTAAACGAGTTCGTTAGGTACGGCATGGTCGTAACTCTCCGGATATCTTTCCGCAAGATATTTTGCAAAGATGTCATGTCTGGCACTCGTCAGACCGTTGCTGCCCATTCCACCATTGTAGTGCTTTTCATAAGAAGCTTGTCCCGTTGAACTTAATCCTACTATGACATCGCCGGGGCGAATATTGGCATTGTCAATTACATCCGAACGTTTCATGCGACAAGTTACCGTAGAGTCCACGATGATGGTTCTCACCAAGTCGCCTACGTCCGCCGTTTCGCCTCCTGTGGGATAGATTCCAATCCCCATTTCCCTCATTTCTGCCAATAGTTCGTCCGTACCATTGATGATGGCGGAGATTACCTCTCCGGGGATGAGCATTTTGTTTCTGCCAATGGTAGAAGACACCAGTATGTTGTTTACCGCACCCACACACAACAAGTCGTCCGTATTCATCACGATGGCATCTTGGGCAATGCCTTTCCATACGCTTAAATCGCCTGTTTCTTTCCAATATAAATAAGCCAATGCCGATTTTGTTCCTGCTCCATCGGCATGCATGATATTGCAATACTCCGGATCGCCTCCCAAAATATCGGGTATGATTTTGCAAAAAGCCTGTGGGAAAAGCCCCTTGTCTATGTTTTTTATTGCATTATGTACGTCTTCTTTCGCCGCGCTGACGCCACGCATTGCATATCTGTTGTTCATAATCTTTGTCGAATAGTTGAAAAATAAATCTTTAATATTCTGTACCGTTCCAAAATGCCCAAGATGCGAAAGCTTGTAGAAGCAGCATTTCCAAACCGTTCTTCACTACGGCTCCGTGTGCTCTTCCTTTCTGTAAGAAAAGGGTTTCGTCCGGGTTGTAAATTAAATCGTATAATAATGTATGCCCATCCATAGCCTCGTATGGGAGTTTCGGACATTCTTCTATATTCGGATACATCCCCAATGGGGTGCAATTGATAATTACGTTGTAATCCTTTATGATCTTTGGTGATATGTCATAATATGTCAATCCTTCCAAGCTCTTCCGTCTGGATACATATCGAGGTTCCACCCCAAGTTGTTTTAGTCCGTAGTGTATGGCTTTTGCTGCGCCGCCGGTGCCCAATACCAAGGCTTTTTTATGGTAGCGTTCCAATAATGGCTCTATACTCTTCGTAAATCCTGTTACATCGCTGTTATAGCCTTTCAGTAAGGTTTTGGAACCTTTGTGTTCCACTCTTATAACATTAACAGCTCCAATGGCTTTTGCTTCCGGACTGATGTAATCCAAGTATTTCATCACCTTTTTCTTATACGGAATGGTAACGTTAAGCCCTTTTAGTTCCGGAGTGGAATTAAGTATTTCAAGGAGGTTGTCAAGTTCCGGAATTTCGTAATTGATGTATTGCGCATCAATTCCTTCACTCTCAAACTTTTCATTAAAATATCCCATTGAGAATGAGTGTCCAAGCGGAAAGCCTATAAGTCCGTATTTATCCATAACAAAGAATGTTTTTTATTTTTCAGCCAAATACATTGTGCAGACTCCAAAAGTTAAGCGTTTAAACGATGTACTGGAAAAACCGATCTTCTTGAGAATTTCCATCATCGTCTCTCCTTGTGGAAAAGCAGCTATTGTCTTGTTTAGGTACTCGTAAGCACTCTCGTCTTTAGAAACGAGCCGTCCATAGCCGGGTAGAATGTAGGTCGAGTAAAATCGAAAGAGTTGTTTCATGGGAAAAAGAACCGGTGTAGTCAGTTCGATGATGCATAAATGTCCGCCGGTTTTCAAAACTCTGTACATTTCGCTCAGCCCTTTTTCCAAGTCCTGAAAGTTGCGAATTCCGAAAGCAGCCGTTACTGCATCGAAAGTTTCAGCAGTGAATGATAAGTTCAGGCAATCTTCCTTGTGGAACGAAATGATATCTTGCATTCCCTCTTGTCTCACTTTGCCCCTGCCTATTTGCATCATTCCCTCAGAAATATCAACACCCGTTACCGATTGCGGTTTTAACATTCGGGCAGCGAGGATGGCAAAATCGCCTGTTCCGGTTGCGATGTCCAAAATTTTATTTGGGTGATAGGGTAGAAGCCGTTTTATCGCTTTCTTCCTCCACCCCTTGTCAATATCCCATGATAATCTGTGATTCAGCGTGTCGTAAGTCGGGGCAATGTTGTCGAACATTTCCTCTACAAGTTTTCCTTTTTCTCCGGAACCGTTATATGGTTTTATTTTTTCTTGTTTATACACGCATTTCCGTCATTATCGGCTTTGCCTCACCCCGTCATATCTTTTTGTTGGTATTTCGGCGTGAGGCAAGGTCGGATGGTTTGATGTTTATTTCTTAGATTTTAGATAGTTCTTCACGTTGTTTTCGATGCGCAGTGCCAAATCCTCATGATTGTCGGCACGTTGGAATTTCTCACCGGTGATGTGCTCGTATAGCTCAATGTATCTGTTGCTGACGCTATCCGCATATTCATCGGTTATTTCCGGCATCACCTGTCCTGGCTCGTTCATGAAATTGTGGTCTATGAGCCATTGGCGCACAAACTCTTTAGATAGCTGCTTTTGAGGCTCATCATTGCGAAATTTTTCTTCGTAGCCGTCTGCATAGAAGTAGCGACTGGAGTCAGGTGTGTGGATTTCATCAATGAGATAGCACTTCCCATCGCGTTTGCCAAATTCGTATTTTGTATCAACGAGGATTAATCCCTGCTTTGCCGCAATTTCCTGACCGCGGGCAAAGAGTTTCCGCGTCCAATCTTCGATGATGTTGTAGTCTTCTTCCGATACAAGTCCTTGGCGAATAATCTCCTCGCGCGATATGTTCATGTCATGTCCTTCGTCAGCCTTCGTCGTAGGGGTGATGATTGGTTCCGGAAATCTTTGATTTTCTTTCATTCCGTCGGGCAACTTCACTCCGCACAGCTCTCTGCAACCTTTCTTGTATTCTCTCCATGCCGAACCGGTAAGGATGGAGCGAATAATCATTTCCACACGAAAGCCTTCGCACTTCAAGCCTACCGTTACCATCGGATCCGGCGTTGCCAACTTCCAATTGGGACAGATGTCTGCGGTTTGGTCTAAGAATTTTGCGGCGATTTGGTTGAGAACTTGGCCTTTGAATGGGATTCCCTTCGGTAATACGACATCAAAAGCTGAAATACGGTCAGTAGCCACCATTACAATAAGGTCGTCGTTGATGTCGTAAACATCACGTACTTTACCGTGGTAAACACTCTTTTGTCCATCAAAATGGAAATCAGTTTTTGTTAATGCGTTCATTTCTTCAATTTTTAGAGTCGCTTTGTTTTGATATTTTCTTGTCGTAGGCTTCGTAGGCGGTAACGATTTTTGTTACCAACTTATGTCTTACGATATCTCTTTGGTCTAAGTTGATGACCGAAATTCCCTCTGTGTCCGAAAGGATGGACAAAGCTTCTTTCAATCCGCTCTTTTGGTTGTGGGGAAGGTCTATCTGAGTCATGTCTCCGGTGATAATCATTTTTGAGTTCCATCCCAAACGAGTCAGGAACATTCTTATTTGCGCCGGTGTGGTGTTTTGAGCCTCGTCCAAGATAACAATGGCATCGTTGAGTGTTCGTCCGCGCATGAATGCTAATGGGGCAATCTGAATAACGTGCTTGTCCATCATGTCTTGAAGTTTCACCGTCGGAATCATGTCCTCCAAAGCGTCATATAATGGTTGGAGGTACGGATCGATTTTTTCTTTCATGTCGCCCGGCAGAAAACCTAATTTCTCTCCGGCTTCCACCGCGGGGCGCGATAGGATAATACGTTTGATAGTTTTCTCCTTAAGAGCTTTAACCGCCAAGGCAATGCTTAAATAAGTCTTTCCGGTTCCGGCAGGACCAACGGCAAACACCATGTCATTTTTTTCAAAAGCATCCACCAATTCTTGTTGATTCTTCGAGCGGCTTTTTATGGGCTTTCCGGAGATGGAGTAAACCAAAACGCCTTTTATTGCCTCTTCTCTTGATTTTCTTCCTTTGACGATGTCAAGAATATCTTCATCATGGATGGTGTTGTATTTCACAATGTGCCGGCGCATTTTCTCAATGTGTTCTTCCAGCTTTGCCATCTCTTCTTCGTCGCCAAGCACCCTGACGACATTGTCTCTTGCCACAATCCTTATTTTAGGGTGTAGCGACTTGATTATCTGTAGATGCGAATTGCCCACCCCATAGAAAACCACCGGGTCGATGTCTTCAAGAATAATATGCTTTTCTATCAACTTTTCTCTTGTAATTTATAGGGCACAAAGTTAATATAAAATAGCGAACCTTGCAAATAATTCTTAATTCATAATTTATTATTCTCAATTTATGCTTACCTTTGCCAAATGAAGAAGAAGTATAAAATAACGAAGAATGGCTTTCTAAAAATATTTCTTGTCGTAACGGCGGCTTTGGCATTGACTCGTCTCATTTATCCCTCCGTTGTTAAGGTGAGGCGTTCGTCCTCCACACATGAGAGTGGACTCTCTGACGTTCGCCATTCCAAAGATAAAAATGAAAATGTGCAATTCGAGGGAAATATGGGCGATAAAAGTATTGATCCTGCTCAGCGCGCGACATCCCGCTTTTTTACAGCTGATGGTAAGGAGGGACGGCATAAAATCTGGAGCGTGGCGAGTTATGAGGAGAGTTTTCCTGACTCTCAAAACGTCCAATGGGCTGCGGCATCGTTGCATGGAGTGCCTCCCGTAAGGAATCGTGAAGATGCGGAGAATAGAAAACGTGAACTGGTTTACATAGCTGCCAATCCTTATTATGAAGTGAGAAAGTTGTCGAGCAGCATTCCTTATCTTGTTCCGAGAGCCGCGATATTGCTTCAAGACATCGGTCGGAATTTCTTCGACAGCTTGCAGATAAAGGGTATTCCCCTTAACAAGTTGTATGTTACAAGTGTGTTGCGCACAAAGGAAGATGTGGAGAAGCTTCGGCGTCATAATGGTAATGCCACCGAAAACAGTTGCCATCTGCGTGGAACGACTTTCGATGTGGCTTATAATAAGTATGGTGCCATATCGCGTCCCGTTCGTGATGACACGTTGAAATGGGTGCTGTGCGAGGTGTTGAACGACATGCGGAAGCAGGAGCGTTGCTACATAAAGTATGAGAAGAAACAAGGATGCTTCCATATCACGGTCAGATAACATGTTCAATGCCCTGCCGGCTTGCGAAAGTGAAACAGTAAGCCGGTTTCAGTTACTTGAAATCAACAACCGATAAAAAGGACAATAAAATAAGAAATGTTCACATTTGT
The DNA here is from genome assembly GCF_008016795.1 of Prevotella brunnea. GTDB lineage: Bacteria > Bacteroidota > Bacteroidia > Bacteroidales > Bacteroidaceae > Prevotella > Prevotella brunnea. Next base: position 38,929 of record NZ_SDIK01000054.1, on the reverse strand, counting down.
CGGTTGAAATGAAGTGCATGTTTTAATTTTTGTTCGACTTCGTTTGTGTTTATGCGAAAAATAGGTGCGTTTCTTAATCCATTGATAATCAGTTGTGTTTGAAAAACAGGTGATTCTTCGGGTTTCAAAAGCTTAGCTATTGGTTTGCAAAAGCTTAGCCATTGGTTCTCAAAAGCTTAGCTGTTGGCGAACAAAACATGGCGTTTAGAACCGATAATCAAGGCGATGGCATGGTAAAAGCTTAGCTTTTGAAGACGATGCCTCTTCATTTTTGTCGTTTTCATTTTGCTTGCTTAGTTCTCTGTGAAAAAATCTCACCCTTTTTACCTCTATTTGAAAAATTCTCATTGTAAAAATATTTGCAAGCAATCATTAATTTAGTTGAACTTTAGGACAATTTATATTGCCTTGATTAGAAGAGTTTAATTGATGCTGAGAAATCTAAATTGAAAAATCGATATAGTCGCTTCTGTATTTTCACTACGATCAATGAAGGTGTATTTTAATTGAATGATAAAAACGTGGCTGTACCCAAGCCGGCACAGCCACGTTTCTTCATTTGAATCGGGTCGCCCCCCCTTCAAAACCTAATGGCTTATGAATAACCCTGCGATCATCGCTACGATGAGTTCGAGACAGTTAATACCAGTCGTCATCGTTGGTTAATTCTACTTGGCGGTCATCTTCTTGATACATATTGTCAAGTTCGTACTCGCGTTCGTTGTACATTTTTGGTCTGCGTTTCATAGTTATTTCCTCCTTAGGCTTACCATGTCGCGAAAGCCGTTCAACATATTAGACTTATAGAATGGCGACACATTCTCGACTTCTTGTTGCAAATATACACTAAATATCTCATATTTCCTAATAATTGTTTGTGAAATTGTATTTTTAATGTCTATTTGTTGAATTGTTGAATAAAACCGCCTCTCATTGGCTGTGTGATCATTTTGAAAAATAAGAGGGTATGCCATGTGAGCATACCCTCTTATCATCAGACGGAAGTTCTAAGATTTTTATCTTATGTTTCTTCCGTGGCAATTCTTAAATTTCTTTCCGCTACCGCAGGGACATGGATCGTTCGGACGAGGCATCTTCTCAGCCCGATAAGGAACTCGGTTGGGTTGTCTGGCACCCTCGCGAGTGTCGTGGTGGGCGGCTGCCTGTTGGTTTCTGTCAATCAAGTCATCTTTTTGTTCCGTATAGCGTTGTGATCTCTCTTCCGGCGCAGCTTCCTGTATTTGTTGTTCGGGTTGCATCTCCGGAATTTGACCTCGCATCAGTACGCTGCCGGTGCGATTGTTGAGGTCGTTTATCATGTTGTCCCAGAGTTTTACACTCTCTAACTTAAATATCAGCAAGGGGTCTTTCTGCTCGTACGACGCGTTCTGCACAGAGTGACGAAGCTCGTCAAGCTGACGTAGGTTCTCTTTCCAGTCATCGTCGATTAAATGGAGTAAAATAACCTTTTCAAATTGGCGGACAACCGACTTCGCCTCCGTCTCGTAGGCTTCTTTCAGGTCGCAAGGAATATTATAAACGCGCTTTCCATCGGTTATAGGCACCATGATGCGCTCATAGATGGCACCTTGATCTTCGTAAACCTGCTTAATGATGGGCCATGCCACAGTTTGGATGCGTTCTGTCTTGCGCTCAAAATTGCCAATGGCAGCTTGGAAACTCCGTTCGGCAAGTTCTGCGTGAGCAATGGTATTGAACTCGTCTTCACTGAATGGACATTCCATGGCAAGGACTTTGAGAAACTCCTCTTGACAACCTTCGTAGTCGTTCGTCTCAACAATGTTAAGACAGCGATCCCAAATCACGTTGGAAATATCCATGCCTATGCGCTCACCCATTAACGCGTGGCGTCGTTTTTCATAAATGACGGTACGCTGCTTGTTCATAACGTCATCATATTCGAGTAGGCGTTTTCTGATACCGAAGTTGTTTTCTTCCACTTTTTTCTGGGCACGTTCAATGCTACTTGATATCATGGAACTCTCTATGCGCTCGCCTTCTTCAAATCCCAATCTGTCCATCACTTTCGCAATACGTTCCGAACCGAAAAGACGCATTAGTTTGTCTTCCAGCGAAACGTAGAAAACGGATGAACCCGGGTCTCCCTGACGACCGGCACGACCACGCAGCTGGCGATCGACACGACGACTCTCATGTCGCTCTGTACCAATGATAGCCAAACCACCGGCGTCTTTTACTTCCTGTGTCAGTTTGATATCGGTACCGCGACCAGCCATGTTCGTAGCAATGGTTACCGCACCTAATCCATTGACGGAACGACCGGCTTCTGCTACGATTTGCGCCTCTTTCAAGTGTTGTTTGGCATTGAGCACTTGGTGAGGTATCTTTCGCATGGTCAGCATCTTGCTCAGCAATTCACTTATCTCTACGGAAGTTGTACCAACCAAACAGGGACGCCCGCTGTTGCGCATTGCTTCAATCTCTTCTATGACAGCTGAATATTTCTCGCGAGCTGTCTTATAGACGCGATCTTCCATGTCGTGTCGCTGAACGGGGCGATTGGTGGGAATTTCCACAACATCCAATTTGTAGATGTCCCAAAATTCTCCCGCCTCAGTTGAAGCGGTACCGGTCATGCCGGCTAATTTATGATACATCCTGAAATAGTTTTGCAGAGTGATCGTGGCAAATGTTTGGGTAGCCGCTTCCACTTTCACATGCTCTTTTGCCTCTACGGCTTGATGTAAACCATCGCTCCATCGTCGTCCCTCCATGATACGACCGGTTTGTTCATCAACGATTTTCACTTCACCGTCAAGTACCACATATTCATCGTCCTTGTTGAACATGGTGTAGGCTTTGAGCAATTGTTGCAACGTGTGAACTCTTTCGCTTTGGATACCATAATTTGTCATCATGGCATCTTTCTTGTCGATGTATTCTTGTTCGTCTATTTTCTTGTCATCTTTTTCTTTCTCGAGCAATGACAAATCGGTGGTGATGTCGGGCAGGACAAAAAGTTTTTCGTCTTGAACCTGCTTAGCGAGCCAAGCGGCTCCCTTGTCGGTGAGGTCGCAAGAATTAAGTTTCTCATCCGTAACAAAGTAGAGTGGTTCCACTGCCTTTGGCATTTCACGGTTGTTGTTTGCCATATAGAACTCCTCTGTCTTCAACATACCTGATTTGATACCTTCTTCCGAGAGGAATTTTATCAAGGCTTTGTTTTTAGGAAGTGCTTTGTGCGAGCGATAGAGTGCCAAGAAACCTTCTTCGAGCATGGCTTGGCGTGCTTTGTCATCGGTAAGTTGTGATGCTTCAACAATCTTGTGGCGTGCCTCGGATAGAAGCTCCGTTGCTTGTTTGCGTTGAACTTCAAAGAGTCTTTCCACCAATGGCTGATACTCTTCAAACATCTGGTCATCGCCCTTTGGCACAGGTCCACTGATGATAAGTGGTGTGCGGGCATCGTCTATTAGGACAGAGTCCACCTCATCGACAATGGCATAATTGTGTTGGCGTTGTACAAGATCGGCGGGCGATACTGCCATGTTGTCGCGAAGATAATCAAAGCCAAACTCGTTGTTGGTGCCAAAAGTGATGTCAGCTTGATAAGCTTTGCGACGCGCTTCAGAATTGGGTTGATGTTTATCGATACAGTCCACAGACAATCCGTTAAATTCATAAAGTGGACCCATCCATTCCGAGTCGCGTTTTGCCAAATAGTCGTTCACTGTTACCACATGTACGCCGTTCCCGGTCAGGGCATTGAGGAATACCGGTAGCGTGGCCACAAGTGTCTTTCCTTCACCTGTTGCCATTTCGGCAATTTTGCCTTGATGCAGAACCACACCTCCAAAAAGCTGTACGTCATAATGTATCATCTCCCATTTTAGGTCGTTGCCTCCCGCGGTCCAATGATTATGATAGATGGCTTTGTCTCCATCTATGGTGATGAAGTCCTTGTTGGGGTTTGCCGCCAATTCGCGATCGAAATCTGTTGCGGTAACAATAGTTTCTTCGTTCTCGGCAAATCTTCGTGCGGTGTCTTTGATGATGGAAAAAGCAACGGGCATTACTTCGTTCAACGCCTCCTCGTACTTGTCGAGTGCCACTTTGTCGAGTTTGTCTATTTTGTCGAATATCGCTTCACGCTCGTCAATGGGAGTTGCTTCAATCGTCTCACGCAACTTGGCTATTTCTTCTCTTTGTTCCTTTGCGGCACTTTGTACAAAATCTTGTATTTCTTTTGTCTTGGCACGCAGCTCGTCATTGCTGAGAGCTTTGATTTCCGGATATGCTGCCTTTATTTTCTCCACGAAAGGCTGGATATGTTTCATGTCTCGGGTGGATTTGTCGCCAAAGAGTGATTTCAGTATTTTATTAAAATTCATTTTTTCGTTTTAAGAATAATAAGTTTATGGATTCTTTATATTTCAAATGTTTGTGAATGTAACAACGGATGAAACCGTGTTTGTTTCATTTTGTTCTTCCCGGTGCACGTATGATAACGGATGAACAAATAGACGGGTGGAGTGTATAAAATTTGTTGTCGTAGTTCAATGGGGTAAAGTGAAAATCTTTATCGAATTTCTCTTTGTTGAAGATTGTGAATAGACAGGTTGGAGACTCTTTCCACTTTTCGTCTTCAATGTTTTTGTAAGCTTCGATTACGGATAAAATCTCTGTCTTTATGTCTTGAAACTCCGCCTTATTGTATAATTCTTCAAGTGTACAATTACCCAATGCCACTTCAATGGCAGAACGATAGGTCTGTGCCTCAACGCCAGTTGCGGTCAATGCCACAAGTAGTGCGGTAATGTATTTATTCATTGTCGATTTTCTTGTTTGAGGTGAAGATTATTCCATGCATAATGCCATTCATAAGCAAGAATAATGCCACAATGATTACCGGTAGAGGAATTCTCTGAAAGTAAGTTCCCAAAAGTCCTATACAAATCGATATACTCCAAACAATCCACCACCAATGCTTCTCGCCTGGTTTTACATTCCGAACAACCGGAACGAGGAAAATCAAGCATAGTGGATTGAAAATGAAAATAATGAGATTTAAGTTCACACAAGGATGATCTGAGAATATCATTGCGAAGAGTAGCAGTCCGATGATCCCGGAAACCGTCATTAGAATCAAATCCCACCATAGATACATACGCTTTTTCTTCCATTGTATGCCAAGAATTATTGTAGCAATAATAGCAAAGATGATAGATATTTGCAATGGCGAAAGGGGAAACTCCTTATTATTGATATTTGCCGGTTCTTGGAGAAGTCGTCGTGTGGTTTTTACCAATGGTCTGCCATTAACCATTGTGACATCAAACGATTTTCTTAAATTGTCTGGTAAGAAGTTATCCTCTTTTTCTTTATTCTTAAAAGGTATATCTGCTTTTACTCCCAAGAGTAAATCTTCACCAAATTGCGACCATACAAAACTCTTATTCCATTCATGTATGCATTCCCTAAACGTATTATTGTTTTGGGTAGAAACTTCTTTTGTTTGAATTGTTCCGTGAATGTTGCTCAACAATATCTGTCCGGCTCTTGTAGTGCAGTTATCATAAAAAAAATTGTAACGATAGACAACATTTTCCGGTCTGAGATTTTCTTCAAGGGCTTTGTAAATATTAAACTTCTCATCTTTCGTTAGGTTTAAGACTTGTTCTATAACTCCATGCCCCTGATAAGCGTGTAATGCAAGAAAATCTTCCATAGGCTCTATTCCTACTCTGTAATCGGTGAGCCCGAAAGTAAATCGAAGGATGAAATAAGGTTGATCTTGAGAGAACAATCCATAATTGACCGCTAAGTCATTATTGTTCTTTAAGTCGTTGTATCTGATGGCGGTATGACCGTATTGCGCCCATATCTCTTTGCCGGGTGAACAGGTGAGCAGGGATATTTCCACAGAGTCGGAATAAGTAAGAACTTGCGCTTCGGTATTTAGTTGGAAAACCGAAAGCAAGCATCCTGTCACCATATATATAAATAGTCTCTTCATTTATGCGTCGCAAAGGTACTTAAAAAGAATGATACAGCAAAGAAAGCTTATAAAAAAACAAAATACCATATAGTTTTTCCTTGATATCATTTTTTTTTAATAACTTTGCGCCGTTTATACTTTGATAATAAAAATCGGATGAAAAAGATAATTGCCGCTTCTCTTTTGCTGGCATTTGTTATGACCGGGTGGGCACAGAGCGGAACCAACTCACCCTATAGCAAATTTGGTTTGGGTACACTGGCGCCACAGTCCACTGGCTTTAATCGTGGCATGAATGGATTGGCGTATGGCTTCCATGAACACAATCAGATTAACTATCAGAACCCTGCTTCTTACTCGGCGTTAGACTCACTCTCATTTATTTTTGATGCAGGCGTAAGTTTGCAACTGACTAATTTTGAGGAAAATGGTCAAAAGAAAAATGCCAAGAACGGCAATTTAGAGTATGTAGTAGCCGGCTTTCGAGCATTCAAGCATTTAGGTGTTAGTTTCGGTTTGATGCCTTATTCAAATATAGGATATAACTATAGTTTTACCGGGAATATCAATGATGGAATACATCCCTCATCACCCGATGCCACTTATACCAATACTTTCTCTGGCAATGGTGGATTACGACAGGTTTATCTCGGATTAGGTTGGGAACCTCTTAAGGGGTTGTCAATCGGTGTCAATGCCTCTTATCTGTGGGGGACATTGGATCGCAGGATTATAAATAGTTATAGTGATAATTATGTCAATACTTTGTCCAAGATATATTCTGCTGAGGTAAGAAATTATAAAGTTGATTTCGGGTTGCAATATACAAAGAAATTATCAGTAAGAAACGCGATTACACTTGGCGTTGCTTACTCCTTAGGGCATAAACTTAATGCCGATGCAAATTGTGATATTATTAACACGAACTCACAAACCTCTGTTGCTGATACGACACACTTCTTTGTTAACGACGCGTTGCAAATTCCTCACACTATTGGCGCGGGACTCTTGTATAATTACAACAACACCCTAAAATTGGGCTTTGATTATCAATTGCAAAAATGGAAAGAAATTGAAATGCCACAGTTGAAGGTCTCAGACAATGTTACGTCTTATTCCAAAGTTTCCGGATTGTTCAAGGATAGGCATAAGTTCACTTTTGGTGGTGAATATTGTAAAGGAGAACGTTATAGAAGTATTTTTAGCAGAATTCATTACAGGGCAGGCGTTAGTTACACCACTCCGTATTTGAAGATTAATGGTGAGAATGGACCTCGCGAATTGTCTGCGAGTTTAGGTTTAGGTATTCCCATCATGAACGGATACAACAATCGAAGTATTCTGAACATCAGTGGAGAATGGGTGAACCAAACTGCTAAAGGACTCGTAAAAGAGAATATGTTTCGCATCAATATCGGACTTACTTTCAACGAGCGATGGTTTGCTAAATTCAAGGTGAATTAAACATAGTTGGCGCAAGGTATATCAACAGTAAAAATGTGGATTGCTCATTTTCAGAACACTTTTATAATGATAGCTTTTGCTTTAATGTTGGCAATGGCATCTTGTTCAGAGAAACATGAGCATACAGCACCAGCTATTCGTGAACAAGATTCCGTTGCTGTGATGACGACTTATGGTGTAAATACGCTTGTTTCCGACTCCGGAGTAATCAAATACAGGATTGTGGCAGAGGAATGGGAAGTAAACGAGAATAAGAATCCTTCTCGTTGGACTTTCAACAAGGGATTACTTCTTACCCAGTTCGACCTGAAGAAGCACGTTATTGGGTTTATTCAGTGCGACACTGCTGTTTATTATGATAAGGATCGGATTTGGAAGTTGAATGGACGAGTGAGGATATTAACCGCGCAGGGCGTTCATTTCTATAGCAACGAATTGTCGTGGGATGAGCAGAACCATAAGATATGGTCTTATTCTTATTCTTATTTGAAAGCACCGGACAAAGAACTTGAGGGTAATTGGTTTACCAGTGATGAGCAAATGATGAATTATGAGATTCGGCAGACCAGAGGATGGAGTATTCTAAAGAAAAACGAATTTATGCCCACTGCTGGTCAATCTCCCTTGTCTGATCAATCGCAATTGACTTTAGATACCCTTGCCCAAAAAGATTTGAGAGGTTCCATATTAAAACGATAAATAAAAGTTGAATATAAGTTTGATAGTAGGTATAATCATATCGTTGGTACTGTCTGCGTTCTTCTCCGGAATGGAAATAGCGTTTGTGTCGAGCAATAGAATGCTTGCGGAGATGGATAAAGAAAAGAAAGGATTGGCACAAAGATGTATTCAGGTCTTCTTTCACAATCCCAATGGATTTGTCTCAACCATGTTGGTGGGAAACAATATCGTTCTTGTGTTGTATGGAATTCTTTTTGCCGACCTTTTTAATAAGACTCTATTCTCCTCATTCGATTCTGCCACACAAGTTTTTCTGTGTACTGTTTTCTCAACCATCATCGTGGTTTTTACCGGTGAGTTCTTACCCAAAACTTTTTTCAAGAGCAACCCCAACAAACTGCTCACTTTCTTTGCCCCCCTTGCTTATTTCTTTTTTATTTTGTTGTGGCCGATAAGTCGGTTTTCCACATTCCTTTCTCGCATCATGCTTCGTTCCATTGGAGTGAACATGATAGAAGTGAAAAATGATGGAACTTTCACCAAGGTGGATTTGGACTATTTGGTACAAAGTTCTATTGAGAATGCGAATGCGGATAATGAAATCGAAGAAGAAGTTAAGATTTTCCAAAACGCGTTGGAATTTACGGATACGAAAGTCAGGGATTGCATGGTTCCCAGAACGGAGATCAATGCGGTGGAAGAGTCGTGTAGCACAAATGATTTGAGACAAATGTTCATAGAAAGTGGAAATTCCAAGATAATTGTCTATAAAGACGACATCGATCATATAGAAGGCTACATCCATTCTTCCGAGATGTTCAAGAATCCCAAAGATTGGAAAACCCATATCCGGCAGATGCCATTTGTTCCAGAAACCATGACAGCTCAGAAGCTCATGCAAATTTTCCTACAACAAAAGAAAAGTTTGGGCGTTGTCGTGGATGAGTTTGGGGGAACCAGCGGAATTGTATCTTTGGAAGATATAGTGGAGGAAATATTCGGAGAAATAGAAGACGAACATGACAGCTCTAAGTATATTGCCAAGCAAATGGGCGAAAACGAGTATCTTCTCTCTGCCCGATTGGAAATAGACAAGATAAACGATATGTTCAATCTTCAATTACCCGAAAGCGATGATTATATGACTTTAGGCGGACTGATACTTCACAGTTATCGAAGTTTTCCAAAGTTAAATGAAGTAATACAGATAGGCAATTTGGAATTTAAGATCATTAAGAGTACCATGACTAAGATAGAATTAGTGAAGCTAAAAGTTCATGTTTAACATTTTTCCGGGTAAAAATTACTTTAATTCTCTTTTTCTTTGTATTTTTGTAGGCAATTTGCCAAACGATAGCATAAAAAATTAAAATATAAAATAAATATGGCAGCATTAGGAAAAATCAGACGCAGAGGAATCACACTGATTGTTATTATCGGTTTGGGTCTTTTTGCATTTATTGCTGAAGAAGCTTTCCGTTCTTGTAACGGAATTAAAGGAGAAGCCAGACAACAAATTGGCGAAATCTTAGGTGAGAAAGTCAGCGTACAGGACTTTCAGAAAATGGTTGATGAGTATCAAGATGCCATCAAATTTACCATGCAACGCGATAACTTGTCGGAGGATGAGTTGAATCAGGTGAAAGACCAAGTTTGGCAGCAGTTGATTAGTAATAAGGTGTTACAGGCTGATGCCGAGAAAGTGGGACTCACCGTAACGGAAGATGAGTTGCAAGCTGTGTTAAATGAGGGGACGAACCCGATGTTGGCACAAACTCCATTCTTGAATCAGCAGACAGGTCGTTTTGACGTGAATGCATTGAAACAATTCCTGGATGAGTATAACAAATCGAAAAATGCCAATCCACAGCAAGCCGAGCAAATGCAGTTGGTTTATAACTATTGGATGTTTGTTGAGAAGAATCTGAGAGCACAATTGTTAGGACAGAAATATCAAGCATTGGTGGCAAGCTGTGTACTCTCTAATAAAGCTGAAGCCAAGATGGCATTCAATGAACAAAACGAAGAGGCTGAAGTTCAGTTGGCTTCTTTCGCATACAACTCCGTAAAAGATGCGGAAGTTAAGATTACCGATGAAGACTTAAAAGCGAAATATGAGGAGTTGAAACCGGCATTCCGTCAGACAGTGGAAACACGTGATATTAAATATGTTGATTTCCAAATTAAGGCAAGTGCTTCCGACCGCAACTCGATTATCAAGGAAATGAACAATCTGCAAAAGCAGTTGGCAGTCGCTTCCGACCCCACACAGGTTATCAGTAAGAGTGGTAGCGAGATACCTTATCTTGGTTTGCCGGTAAGCAGCGATGCTTATCGTGCGTATCCCGACATTGCTTCCAAGATTGACTCATTGAGCGTGGGAACAACGGGAGTAACGGAAAATAAGCAAGACAACACACTTAATATTATTAAGGTGTTGAGCAAATCACAATTGCCCGATTCCGTCCAGTTCCGCCAAATTCAAATTGCAGCTGCAACACCGGAACTTGCCAAGACAAAGGCCGATTCCATTCAAAAAGCATTGGCTGCGGGTGCTGATTTTGAAGTCATAGCTAAAAAATATGGACAAGAGGGTGAAAAAGTGTGGTTCACAGGGCAGCAATATGAAAATGCTCCGACAATGAGCAATGAGAATCGGGAGGTAATCAATGCCATCATGAATGGAAACGTGAATGATATTCAAAATGTAGCCTTGTCGCAAGGTAACATCATTCTTCAGGTCTTGGATAAACGTGCTATGAAGACAAAGACCGTGGCAGCTGTTATTAAGAAAGTGATAGATTTCTCCAAAGATACACGTAGCACAGCGTTTAATAAATTCTCAGAGTTCGTAGCGAAGAGCACGACTCTTGCCGAGATGGAGAAAAATGCGCCCAAATATGGCTATATGGTTCAAGAGCAAAAGAATATCTCTACATCAGAACATAATGTCGTTGGCATACGCTCTACGCGCGAAGCCTTGAAATGGATATTTGAAGCTAAGACCGGCGACATATCGCCTTTGTATGAATGCGGCGATAACGACCACTTCATGGTGGTTGCCTTGACAAATGTTCATGCGCAAGGTTACCGCGACTGGAATGATGCCGAGGTGAAAGAAATTCTCAGGCGAGAGGTCTTGAAAGATAAAAAAGCAGAATTGCTTATGGCGAAGTTGAAAGGTGTGAACAGTATCGCAGCGGCACAAGCGAAAGGCGCACAGGTTAGTATGGTACATCAGGTAACATTCGCGGCGCCGGCGTTCATCTCTGCCACGGGAGCCGCCGAACCGGCTGTATCCGGAGCAGTGGCAGCCACACCTGCAGGAAAGTTCAGCAAGTCTCCCGTTAAGGGAAATGCAGGAGTTTACGTTTTCCAAGTTGTCAAGAAGGCAATGCGTCCCGGTTCTAAATATAACGAATTGCAGCAAATGCAGCAATGTGTACAACAGAATATGCAATATGTAGGTAATTTTATGCAAGATTTGATTTTGCAGGCCAAGGTTGTTGATAATCGTTATATCTTCTTCTAAAAAATAAGAACAAAATCCATAATAATGAAGGGTGTATCGGCTAAAAGATCGGTACACTCTTTTTTGCTTTTTATTTGAGACTTAGCACGCATGACAAGTTGCTCGGTACGGAGCGAGAGGGAGGGTTGAGAGAGTTAGAACTTACAACTTTATTATGACAAACAAAGCAGAAAACAATAGCAAAAATTAACAAGCGATTTCCGGAAGAGATAACGACTACTCACTTCGATGGAACATAAATGATGAAATTACCATTGGTTGGTAATCTGGTTACCATTGACCGGTAATCCAATTACCACTGATTGGTAATGGCTTTACCACTAAGTGGTAATTTTTTAATGGTTCGACAGTTTTTGTTGAAAATTGTTGTAAAAGTGCCAAATCAGTTGTTCGTTGTTTTACTCATTCTCTTGCTTTTCCATTCGTTTACCCATGTCAGTTAATATATTTGGAACAAAAATTAACTCATTGTTGTCTTTTTGTGAAAAAATATTGTAACTTTGCAAAATCAATTTTCAAATTTCACACATTTATTAATAAACACTTATGAGGAAATATTTCGTGATTGCTGCCATGACCTTAGGAATGCTCAACGTTCAGGCACAATCGGTAAAATGGATTAACAACGTGAAATTATCCGGTTATGGCATGGCCCAGTATCAGTTCAGCAGCCAGGATAACGCCAAATCTAATTCGTTCAACCTTAGGATGGCGCGTGTCGCCCTTGATGGTCGCATCCTGCATGATTGGTATTGGAAAGCACAAATTCAGTTTAATGGCAACACCTCTACCTTGGGCTCTTCTCCACGAGTGGTTGATCTCTTTGCGGAATGGCAGAAATATCCATGTTTTCGCGTGAAAGTGGGTCAATTTAAGAATCCCTTTACCTTTGAGAACCCAATGCACCCCATAGAGCAAGGCTTCATGTCCTATTCACAAGGTACATTGAAACTGGCTGGTTTCAGCGATCGTTCGGGGCAGCACGCATCGAATGGAAGAGATATTGGTTTGCAGTTCCAAGGCGACTTCTTGAAAAACTCAGAAGGCAGAAATCTCGTTCATTATCAGGTCGGTGTGTTCAATGGTCAGGGGATAAATATGAAAGATGTTGATCAGCAGAAGAATGTCATCGGAGGTGTCTGGGTAATGCCGATTGCCGGAATGCGTTTAGGTTGGTTTGGATGGACTGGTTCATACGCTCGCAAAGGCTCTTGGATAGACGCAAGCGGAGAACAAACCGGTATTCGCAAACTGCAACAGAGACGATATGCGTTTTCTGCAGAATATGCCAAAGATGATTGGACTTTCCGTTCTGAGTATATCCATTCTACGGGAGCAGCATTCGCTAAAACACTTCAAAACACCAATGATGCCAATGCTTCGGACTGCACACTAAGCAACAACGGCGATAAGGCACAGGCTGTTTACGCATTGGTGATAGCTCCGATCATAAAGAATAAGCTTCATGTGAAAGCACGTTACGATATGTACCAGCCATCTGATGGGGCAGAAAAGCAAAAAACGCTGTATGAGTTTGGCTTGAACTATCATTTCAACAAGAATCTTGTTTTGACGAGTGAATACGCTTATGTTCACAACCGCGCTCTTGCCGACCCTAACTATTCAATAATTGATTGTCAGTTGAGCTTCAGATTTTAACGACGACTTAATCTTGTTTGACAATGTTTCTATAAACAACCCTATATAAAAATGGTAAGAACAGAAAATTCTAAACATAAACGGAAACACTATGATCAATACAGCAGCTTTGATTCGAAGAGATACATGTCTGCCAAGCAAAAACGGAGATTATTGTTCAGAATAACTTTAGCGGTAGTAAGCGCTTTCGCTCTTGTCATCGTGGGATTTGTGTTATGGGCTTATTCTCGGTAGCTTTCATCCCGGTTATGTGATTTTCAAATAATAGTGATTATCAGAAAAGGCAATCTGCATGGTTTTGTGCATATTGCCTTTTATTTTTGAAAACGCGAGCGCAGCATACCCCATGGTGTATCTAAGGTTTATCTCTACCATGGGATGTATTGCGTAGATTTGTTCAATGTCTCCCGAAGATTGTTTTTTCACGATCATCATATCAACTCCCAATGGTCCGTTATATTTATTGGAAAACCATTCAGCAAGCGTGATGGTAAGCTGCTCTTTTAGGTTATCCAGCAATGGCAAAGGGACATAATTTGATAGTATCTTTTGCTTTTCTTCCTCCGAAGTCAAAACATTGCCCACGTAGGAGCCATTGGTCGTGGAAAACAATGATAGCCCAAGGAAATTAGCACCTTTACTGTCAATAAGAAACTCCATGGCAAAATCTTGTATTTTCTCATAACGAGGCTCTATGACAATTCCTCCCTGACATGAAATTACGTTCTTGACCCAATTCAATCGAGGCGTGTCAATCTGTGAGTCTATAAATCTTACGCCTCTTCCACTGCTGCTCCATGGAGCTTTCAACACCGCTCGCTTGTATTGTGAAGCCAATTGTTTTATCTCCGCCAACGAAGTAACATATCTGGGGTTTCCTACAAACTCTGCATGATTGATGTTTTTGCGTAAATTCTCAAACAGCCATATGGAGGTTTTGCGGTTGCTAAGCTCCTTATAGATAGATAATTGCGAATTGTCTGGAAGTAAATGGTCGGGAATGCCCAAACTCCATAATCGATATTTCACGCATATATCCCAACCCCATGGGACGATTTCGGTAATCTTGTTAAGATAATATCGCAAGCCCATCCCATCAGTGAATATCACATTTCTGCTTTGTACCAATGGTTGTTTTATGGCTTCCTCAATGTTTTCAACCAATATGAGGGAATTGTCATCAGCCCAAAGGGCAGGAATGTAAGCCAAATCGGAACGAAGTTTCATGGCAGCCTTTGGAGCCGTGAAGTATTTGTTAGCTTGCGCCAATGCCAAATCATGTTCAGGATTGAAAATATAGAGTTTCATCAGTATTCGTTTCTTTCGGCTTGCAAAGGTAAAGTAAAGTGGACATAACTCAAAATAAAAATTAAAAATTGTTTTTTGCTATATAGAGTTTGCAAATTAACGAAATAAGTATTATCTTTGCAATTGTAATAAATCATAAGCAGATGGATGCATTCTTCCGTACTCACGCCTATCTTGTTGAGCATAATTATGCTCCGGTTCATCGAGTTCTAATGGATGAGATAAATTGGGATGATCGCCTGATTGGAATTAAAGGAACTCGAGGGGTAGGGAAGACTACTTTTTTGCTTCAGTATGCCAAGGAGAATTTTGCGAGTAGGGATCGTCAGTGCCTCTACATCAATATGAATAATTTCTATTTCCAAGGTCGAGGAGTTGCCGATTTTGCCGGTGATTTCTACAATCAAGGTGGGAGAGTATTGCTGATAGATCAAGTTTTCAAACAACAGCATTGGAGTAGTGAACTAAGAAAATGCTTCGACAACTATCCGAAATTGAAAATTATCTTTACCGGCTCAAGCGTCATGCGCTTGAAAGAAGAAAATCCGGAACTGAATGGGATAGTAAAAAGCTATAACCTTAGTGGCTTTTCTTTCCGTGAATTTTTGAACTTGCAGACCGGAAATAACTTCAAGCCATACAGCCTTGAGGAGATACTTCAAAACCACGAGCATATCGTTAAGGAAATATTACCCAAAGTTCGCCCCCTAAAATATTTCCAGGATTACATACATCATGGCTTTTATCCTTTCTTTCTTGAAAATAGAAACTTCTCGGAGAATCTATTGAAGACCATGAATATGATGACTGAAGTAGATATCTTGCTTATTAAGCAAATAGAACTGAAGTATCTTACAAAAATCAAGAAACTCTTCTATTTACTCGCATTGGAAGGTCCGAAAGCACCCAATATCAGTAATTTGGCCAAGGAAATCAACACAAGTCGTGCCACTGTGATGAATTATATAAAATATTTGGCAGACGCAAGACTTATCAACATCATTTATCCCATCGGGCAAGAGTTTCCAAAGAAGCCCGCTAAAGTAATGATGAACAACACAAATCTAATCTATGCCATCTACCCCATACAGGTGGAACAACAAGATGTGATGGAAACATTTTTCGTAAATGTACTCTCTAAAGAACATCTTGTAAATATGGGGAATAAGTCGGGAAGCTATCTTATAGACCGGACACAAAAATTCAAGGTTTGCAATGTGGACAATGCAAGGATACGTCTCAATTCAGACACAATATATGCCCGCTATAATACTGAAGTTGGAAAAGATAATAAAATCCCATTGTGGCTTTTGGGATTCTTATACTAAGAGGAATAAAATTGAAAAGAGAGAATTTAGGCCTACATGAAAAGACCAAAAACATTATAAAATTCATTTAATAAATTACAAAATGGCTAAAGAAAAAAAGTTTATCACATGTGATGGTAATGAAGCAGCTGCTCACGTGAGCTATATGTTCTCAGAAGTAGCGGCTATTTATCCTATCACACCGTCATCGCCAATGGCTGAGCATGTTGATACATGGGCTGCCAAAGGTCGTAAGAACCTATTTGGGCAAACTGTAACTGTTCAAGAAATGCAGTCTGAAGGTGGTGCTGCCGGAGCTGTCCACGGTTCGCTTCAGGCAGGTGCACTCACCACTACGTTTACAGCCTCTCAAGGATTGCTGTTGATGATACCCAATATGTATAAAATTGCCGGTGAGATGCTTCCTTGTGTGTTTGATGTTTCAGCGCGTACTGTAGCAACTCACGCCCTTTGTATATTTGGCGATCATTCAGACGTTATGGCTTGTCGCCAGACTGGGTTCGCTATGTTCTGCTCTGGTTCCGTTCAGGAGGTAATGGACTTGACAGCTGTTCCTCATCTCGCAACTTTGAAGACCAGCATTCCTTTCGTTAACTTCTTCGATGGATTCCGTACATCTCACGAATACCAAAAGATAGAGGAAATAGATCAGGAGGCACTCGCTAAACTCATCGACCCGGAAGACATCAAACGATTCCGCGATCGCGCGCTTTCCCCAGAACGTCCGGTAACACGTGGTACGGCGGAAAACCCAGAAACATTCTTTACTCATCGTGAAGCATGTAACCAATATTACGATCAGATTCCGGAAATTGTTGAGGATTATTTGGCAAAGATAAAGGATATCACCGGTCGTGAGTATCATCTCTTCTCCTACTATGGTGCTAAAGATGCAGAAAACATCATTATTTTAATGGGTTCCGCAACTGAGGCTGCTCGTGAGGCGATTGACTTCCAGATGAAGCAGGGCAAGAAGATTGGTATGATTTCCGTACATCTTTATCGTCCGTTCTCCGTTAAGCATTTGCTGGCTGCAGTTCCAAAGACGGTAAAACGTATTGCAGTTCTCGACCGTACGAAAGAACCGGGTGCAGAGGGTGAGCCTTTGTATCTTGATGTTAAGAGCGCTTTCTATGATGTTGAAAACAAGCCATTGATTGTTGGTGGACGTTATGGTCTTGGTTCTTCAGACACTACTCCGGGGCATATTATTTCCGTATTCAACAATCTTGAATTGCCAGAACCAAAGAATCACTTTACAGTGGGTATTGTTGATGATGTAACTTTCACCTCTCTTCCTATGATTGAAGAGGTTCCTATGGGTGGCGAAGGTATTTTTGAGGCTAAGTTCTATGGTCTTGGTGCGGATGGAACCGTAGGTGCCAACAAGAACTCGGTTAAGATTATTGGCGACAACACTAATAAGTATTGCCAAGCATACTTCTCTTACGATTCTAAGAAATCGGGTGGCTTCACTTGTTCTCATCTTCGTTTTGGCGATTCGCACATCCATTCCACTTATCAGGTAAACACTCCTAACTTTGTGGCTTGTCATGTACAGGCTTACTTGAGAATGTATGACGTTATTCGTGGTCTGCAGAAGAATGGCACTTTCCTCCTGAATACAATCTTTGATGGTGAGGAGCTTGTTAATTTCATTCCTAACAGAATCAAACGCTATTTTGCACAGAACAACATTACCGTTTACTATATCAATGCAACGAAGATCGCACAAGAGATTGGACTTGGCAATCGCACCAACACCATTCTTCAGAGTGCTTTCTTCCGCATCACCGAAGTTATCCCAATCGACCTTGCTGTTGAGCAGATGAAGGCATTCATTGTTAAGTCTTATGGTAAGAAAGGTCAAGATGTCGTTGAAAAGAACTATGCTGCTGTTGATCGTGGTGGCGAATACAATGAACTCACCGTTGATCCATCTTGGGTCAATCTTCCCGATGATGCTGAAGATACTACAGATGACGCGCCGGCATACATCAAGGAAATTGTTCGTCCTATTAATGCACAGGCCGGAGATTTGTTGAAGGTTTCCGACTTTATCAGATATGATATGGTTGATGGAACAATGCATAATGGTTCCGCAGCATACGAAAAGCGTGGCGTGGAAGCGTTCCATCCTGAATGGACACTTGAGAATTGTATCCAGTGCAACAAGTGTGCTTATGTATGTCCTCATGCTGCCATTCGTCCGTTTGTTCTCGATGATGAAGAGCTGAAAGGTTTCGACGATAAGACCTTGGATATGAAAGTTCCAAAGCCGATGGCAGGTATGCACTTCCGCATTCAGGTAAGCGTGCTCGATTGTGTTGGTTGTGGTAACTGTGCTGATGTATGCCCCGGCAATAAGCAGGGTAAAGCATTGAAGATGGTTCCGTTTACTCGCGATGAAAAGATGATAGCAAACTGGAACTATCTCACAAAGAACGTGAAGTCGAAACAACACCTCGTAGATGTTCAGAGCAATGTCAAGAACTCTCAGTTCGCTAAACCGTTATTCGAGTTCTCAGGTGCTTGTGCAGGTTGTGGTGAGACACCTTACGTAAAATTGGTTTCTCAGCTCTTTGGCGATCGCCAGATGATATCCAATGCAACAGGATGTTCTTCCATCTATTCCGCATCTCTGCCTTCTACTCCTTACACTACCAATGAGCAAGGTCAGGGACCGGCATTCGACAACTCTTTGTTCGAGGATTTCTGCGAATTTGGCTTAGGTATGGCACTTGGTAATAAGAAGATGCGTAATCGCATTACGCTTCTCTTGAACGAAGTAATCGCGAAAGAAGATACACCGGCTGACTTCAAGGAGGCTGCAAACGAATGGATTAGCACCAAGGATGATGCTAATGGTTCAAAAGCATCAAGCGCAGTATTGAAACCATTGATTGCCAAAGGTGCTGAAGCTGGTTGCCCCATCTGCGCTGAGCTGAAGACGTTGGATCATTATCTCGTGAAACGTTCACAGTGGATTATCGGTGGCGATGGCGCTTCTTATGATATTGGTTACGGTGGTCTCGACCATGTAATTGCTTCTGGTGAAGACGTAAACATTTTGGTTCTCGATACCGAAGTTTATTCTAACACAGGTGGTCAGAGTTCTAAATCAACTCCACTCGGTGCTATTGCACAGTTTGCCGCACAAGGTAAGCGTATCCGCAAGAAGGATCTTGGTTTGATGGCTACGACATACGGTTATGTATATGTGGCTCAGATTGCCATGGGTGCTGACCAAGCTCAGACTCTGAAGGCTATCCGCGAAGCCGAGGCATATCCCGGACCATCTCTTGTCATCGCTTACTCTCCTTGTATCAACCATGGCTTGAAGGCTAAGGGAGGTATGGGCAAGAGTCAGGCAGAGGAGGCTCGTGCCGTTGAAAGTGGCTACTGGCATCTGTGGCGTTATAACCCACAATTGGCTGACGAGGGCAAGAACCCATTCACTCTCGATTCCAAAGAACCGGATTGGAGCAAGTTCCAAGACTTCTTGATGGGTGAAGTGCGTTATCTCTCTGTTAAGAAGGCATATCCTGACGAAGCTCAAGAACTCTTCAATGCCGCTGAGGAAATGGCAAAAATCCGTTATAAGAGCTATGTTCGTAAGACTCAGGAGGATTGGAGCAAATAATTCGCGACAGTATTGTTGCGTATCAATACTGAAAATTAGGGGAATTTCCATTGGGAAGTTCCCCTTTTTAGTTTGTTACTTTCTTGTTTTTTCATTGTTCTGTATCAATGCTCAATTTTTTTCTTGTAGAATTTTGCGTATCGAATTAAGTTAAAACTTGCTAAGTATGTCTCTAACATGTTTTTTTTCTTTACCTTTGACATGTAATCAACTATATACTCAAAATTATGAAGAAGGTATTTATTTTGGCAATTGTTGTTGCATCAGTGACATTTGCCGGTTGTGGTAACAAATCCAATCCGTCAGCGAATGCAGAGACCGATTCTACAGAACTTTCAGTAGCCGACTCCGTCAATGCCTTAGCGTCTGAAGTTCCCGAAGATGCCAAAGCATTGGTTAAGAATCTTACAGAGAAGCTGAACACTAAGGATGCAAATGGAATCATTTCTGCTATCCGGGGCGCGAAAGCCAAGGCAGTTGAAATGGCAAAGAACAATCCGGAAAAAGCAAAAGAATATTTGTCAATGCTTCAATCATGGGTAAAGTCCAATTCGGAAAGCATTAAGAACATTGTAGCGAATGCAGGCAATTCAGCACTATCCAAGTCGCTTAATGGGGCGATAGAAACTGTAACCTCTGCTAATCCTGATGTTTTGCTGAAGGACTTGACAAATACTGCCGATGGTCTGAAGGATGCTGGAACCAAGGCACTTGACAACGCCGCACAAAAAGGAGAGGAAAATGTCGAGGCTGTGAAGAAAAATATAGAAAATGTTTCCGCTAAGGCTCAAGAGAAAGCGGAACAGAAGGTAAAAGACGCAAGAGCCGAAACATCGAAAAAGGTAAATGATGCAACTAACAAGGCAGAAAAAAAGGCTCATAAAGCTATCGATGAAGCCGGAAAGGCCGTGAAAGGCTTGGGGTTGTAATTATCGGTTTTTGATTTAATGGGAATTTAGGAGGTAAACGCGATGCTGTAAATCAGGTGTGTTTTCCTCCTGTTTTTTATTTACTCATCCATGAGAACTTGTGAATAACATAGAATGTTTCGGGAGTTTCCCTGAGCATTGTGAAAAACTTTTGGTAATCATCGTTTATTTTTGTTTTAGAACTTTTGATATTCAGCCATAAAGCAACAAAAACAAATGAGATTTCCAACTTTTTAAAGCGGTTTCTTGTCCCATGCTCGTGCGCTTGCATGCAAAAATGAAGTTTGCCAAATGAAATCTATTATCTACTTTTGTAAAAACGAATTACTATAGCGGATTAATTGGTAAGCTTTCGCGATGCAAAAGCTTACCTTTTGCGATGCAAAAGCTAAGGTTTTGCGATGTGAAAGCTAAGCTTTTGACAACTGAAATCTATCTTTTTGAATATCAGTGCTTTATGTGGTAGGATGAAAAGGTTGGAGATGTAAATGTTTTTCCTTGTGGTTTGCCTCCTGTTTCCCGGATTTAGATTGTGTCTTCTCGCTGATATTGTATGCCTCTAAAATAATTCTTGAAGTATAAAAAAAGTATTGCGCTTTGTTATTCGGCTTATTCGTATCGCATGGATTTGGCGGGATGAATATGACTGATTAAATAGCTTGGCGCAATGAGTACAAAAACACATATTAATAGGGTAACAATATTCAATCCGATAATCAGAATCGTGTTTATTTCGGTTGGAACCGTATCGACATAATATGTTTGGGGGTTGAGTCTTAAGAACTTGGTGTGTTCTTGAAAAAGTATCAATCCGATGCCCAAAAGGTTGCCAATTAGCAGTCCTTTCCCGATAACGAAAGTAGCAAACCATAAAAAGACGTGCCTTATTTGGCGGTTGTTTGCTCCGATGGCTTTCATGATGCCTATCATTTGTGTTCGTTCCAAGATGATGATCAGTAGTCCGGAAATCATGGTAACTCCTGCCACTGCCACCATCAAACCCAAGATAATCCAGACATTCAAGTCCATTAAGTCCAGCCATGAAAAGATTTGTGGGTTTTGTTCTATTACCGTTTCTGAAGAATAGGTGCTGCCATATTTATCCACCTTGTTCTTTACTTGGCTCAGTACGTTTATTGACGTTTGCTCAAGTTGGTTGAAATCTTTTATTTGCAGTTCAACACCGGAGCACTGATCCGGTTCCCAGCCATTTAATTTGTTGGTGGTATATAAATCGGTCAAACAAATTTGCGAATCAAATTGTTTCAAGTTGGTTTCGTAGATGCCACAGATAGCGAACTTTCGCATTCTTACCCCTTGTTCGTTTACGAAGTAGGCGAAGATTTTATCTCCGACTTTCACGCTTAGTTTGTTGGCAATATTTTTTGAAATGAGTATTTTCTGCTGACTGTTCTTGTCGGAAAAGGTCGGAATACTGCCCGCCACCATGTTTTCATGGATGAATGTTGAGTCGAATTCCGGTCCAACTCCCTTTAGCGTTACACCGAGGAAGTCGTCATCGGTTTTCAATATCCCTTGACAGTAGGCAAATCGTTGCGTATGTTTCACGCCGTTTACTTTTTCTAAAGCACCCATTAAGCTGTCGCTGACTGCGATAGGGTAGTTCTCCGAGCTTTGCAACGACATGAAATCTGCAACAGTGATATGGCTTCCGAATCCGATGACTTTATTTCTAATGGTGTGTTTAAAGCCCAAGACCACACTTACCGACACAATCATTACGGCAAGTCCTACCGCTACACCAATCGTAGCGATGCGGATGGCTGGTTTGGACACCTTTCGTGCCTTGTCTTCATTTCGATAAATCTTTCCTGCGATGAATAAGGGAAAATTCATAATATCTTATTATTTCGATGAGTTCGCGTCAATCGCTCTTTTCGCGATGAGCACCCTTTCTTATCTGATGATGCAAAGATAGAGTTTTTTTTTATTTTATATGCAAAAAACAACGCTAAACCCATACTTTTTTATTACATTTGCATAATGATTATTTATATTTCGCAAGAAATTACGATGGTGGATAAAATTAAAAAAGTTGAAGTATGAGAAGTAAGACAAGTTCTTGGTTTGAAACCAAAGTTCGTTACGATAAGATTATGGAAGACGGTCAGAATAAAAAAGTGCTTGAAGCTTATACCGTGGATGCCTTGAGCTTTTCGGAAGCCGAAAGTACCATTACGAAAGAAATGTCGCATTATATTAGTGGTGAGTTTGAGGTGAAAGCTATCTCCCCAGCAAGTTATGGGGAAATTTTCTTTAGTGATATCGACACTGATGATAAATGGTTTAAGACAAGACTATCTTTTATTACCATTGATGAGAAAACTGAGAAAGAAAAGCGTTCAACCATAACTTATCTTGTTCAGGCACATTCCGTTAATGGTGCCGTAAAACATGTGGATGAAGTAATGAACAAGACAATGATTGATTACGATATAGTTGCCGTTACGGAAACAAAGATAATGGATGTGTTTGAACATAAGAATGTATCGGCTTCTGAGAAAGAAAAACCGGAATACGAATAAATCAATTCAAAAAAAAAGGATAAGGAGGCATAGAGTTTATGTTTGATGTTGCATCGAATTTACGGAAGGTTTCAGCTGAATTACCTGAAGGAGTGAAGTTAGTGGCTGTCAGCAAGTTTCATCCAAAAGAGTATATTGAGGCAGCTTATAACGAAGGTCAGAGAGTTTTTGGTGAAAGTCATGAGCAGGAATTATCAAGAAAAGTAGAACAGCTCCCAAGGGATATAGAGTGGCATTTCATTGGTCATTTGCAGACTAACAAAGTGAAATATATTGCTCCTTTCATATCGATGATAGAGGCAGTGGACTCTTTCAAGCTTCTCAAGGAAATCAATAAGCAAGCTCTAAAGAACAATCGCATCATCAATGTTTTGTTGGAGCTGCACATAGCTGAGGAGGAAACGAAGTATGGGTTTAGTTTGGATGCTTGCCGCAGCCTTTTGCAAGGTGATGAATGGAGGCAATTTACTAATGTGCACATCTCCGGCTTAATGATGATGGCTTCCAATACCGATGATAGGGAACAGATAAGACGAGAAATGC
Source organism: Prevotella brunnea (assembly GCF_008016795.1). Taxonomy (GTDB): domain Bacteria; phylum Bacteroidota; class Bacteroidia; order Bacteroidales; family Bacteroidaceae; genus Prevotella; species Prevotella brunnea. Next base: position 15,316 of record NZ_SDIK01000054.1, on the reverse strand, counting down.
TGCGGGCAGCGGAATTTTTTGATGAGGTTAAGCAAACATTTTTTGCCGATGACCCTGAATTTAAGGAGCGGTCTTGGGGAATGAGCAATGACTATCCCATCGCCATAGAGTGTCGTTCCACTATGGTGAGAGTTGGTACGGCAATCTTCGGTCCGAGAGTGTATTAAGAAACGTGGTGTGCTTTTTCGGCTTTCGTTATGATGAATAATGGAGAAGTTTCCGATCTGTAAGATTTGCACAAAAAACAATCCCCATATCCTTTAGGTGGTGTATGGGGATTGGTTATGATTACCCTTATTTTACGAACTTTTCGTTGTTTTGTATATAGACACCGTGTAGCAGTTCATTCCGATTGATACCCATGAACTTACCATTGAGGTTATATATCTTCATGTCTTTCTTTAGCTTCGCAGTCTGGGCGGACTCGTTTTTCTCTATACCGGCTGCTGTGAGGTCCTTCAGATACTCGAAAGTAATGGCATCGTTGGTTTCCTTTATGTTGTAAATCGGTTTATTGAGAGTACTGTGATTCAATTTTATATTCTCTATTGAGTGAACATCCGAAGTTCCCGGGAATGGGTCGCCGGCATGATGTGCCACGTAATCTTTATGGGCGATTTCTTTGTGATAGGAAGTAATCAGCAAGCCATCGGCAGGCACTATTGTCATGCCCGGTTTTCCGGGAGTGTCGTTTACATGGTCGAACATATTGACTTTTCCCCTTTCGTAATTGATCCTATATACAAGCATTCCGTGACCGATGGACTTATAGAGAGCTTTGTGCCACCCTTGGTTGGCAATATTGTGCAAGACAATATATTCTCTTGCGTCATCGCTTGTTATTTTCAGAGCTTCGTCTGCCTTGAGAGTTATTTTTGCAGTGTCATTTGCAAGTGTTTCTATATTCTTCCAACCCATGACTTCCTTCTCCCAAGGAGTATAAGGGGTGGGAGTATAACCCGCATCTGTGTATTCTCCTCCGTCCATTAAATCCCAAAACTCCATTGTCTGATTGTCTATTTGAGCTGCTTGATTATATGGATAAAAGTCAGGCAAGCCCATGGTGTGGGAGAACTCATGGCAGAAAAGACCTATTCCATTAATAACTTTTATCTTTTTACCATTTTTATCTTTCAGACGTCTGGTGTAATTCAATTCATTGCTGACGCCGAACCTTTTAATGGAAACACCATCAAGCTTAAAGTCTTCGCTCAACCACGATGACTTTGGCCATATATCCGTTGAAAGATTACCAACCGATTGTGAGTAGCCCGCATAGATAACATAGACCAAATCGGCGATTCCATCATTGTTATTGTCGTAATCTTTGAAGTTTACACTGTCATCAACAGCCGAGCATGCTTCCTTTATCAATTCTCTGATATTCAAATCTTTGGGATTGCCACCTTTGCCATCTGCACCATAATAGCTTAAAGGCTTGGAAAGGCGGATGGGACCTATCACATCGAATTGAGGTGTAAACTTCCCACCACTCATGTCCTTAAAGTATTGTCTTACGCTTCCGAAGTTTCGATTGTCGAAAGCGTCAAACTTCTCCGGCTTCCCTTCACAGTTTAAGTATTGATTGAAATTCTTTTTGGGATTGGACATGTAGAAAGTCGAGTCGGAAAATTCAACTAATATTGTTAAAACTTTCGGATTTCCGGTATGTGGGAAATAGGGTGGTGTAGTTGTTCCTATTTCCATGGCTCTCCTTGTTCTCATCGCTTTTTCCGCTGTGTTGAAAAAGCTGCTTCTGTTTTGCAATTGTATTAATCGCTTTTCCAAATCGGTTCTGTTTGAAGCATTGTGTGCGAGCTGGTTTGTTGCCATTAATTCTCCGTAATCGTTTATTTTTGCGATGTAATAACCTTTGTGAGTCTCTATCACAAGAGCATTGTCCGGAGTCGTTATCCAACTAAAGTGCTCATCCCCATGTAGCATCAATGTTAGAATAGTTCCATCGGGTTGGCGCACTTGAAATGGTGTGGAAATGGCTTTGCTTGCTTTTACTCCTATGGTGGATAAGATAAGGCAAATTAAGATGATAGCTTTTTTCATATTTCCAAATGTTGATTAATTGCTGTGTAATTTTCTTCTTCCAAAGAAATATTGACCTTTGTTTTTTGTTTGATGTCCAAATTCAATGGCATGGTGCGGGCAGTGGTGATAACAAGCGAAGCATGTCAGGCATTTCTTGTTGTGTTTCCAAGTTGGTTTCATGCCAAGCTCTCCCACGATATTGTTCACCGGGCACACGTTTGCGCATATTCCGCACTTGACACACCTCTCATCAACTACCCTGAAGGGCTTGTCGGTAATGAGAACCTTTTGGAAGAACGCTCCTATAATACCGGAGAAGAAATCGGGAAAGGGTCCTCTGTGCAATTCGTTCCACCCCAAAGACTTTTCGTTTGTTTTCGATCGTCTTTCGCTTATTGTCTCTATAAAGCGTTTCAGCTCATGTTGGGCAAGTGTTATCTTGTTTTTCTCTTTTTCTTTCGTATCAACATCCATTCCGGGTAGTCCCACATAACTCTCCGGCATGATAAACGAGGCGACCGCATGTAGGCTTAGTTTGCGGTTGGTATTGATCTTTAAGAATTTCTTTTCAAATCTTTCCATTGTCCTTCCTATGGTATCACCGGCAGTTACGATACAGAAAGAATAACATTCATCACAAACGGTGGATGTTAGCTTCAGCTTATCCAAGAAAGCAGTTACGATATTTGGAATTCTCCAACCATGAATGGGAAACACAAAGCCTAACCTTTCTTCCTTTTCAAGGGAGAATCCGCAATCCTCTTTGATAGCGTCTTGAATGTTAATAAGCCGTTCGCCGATTTGTGTGCTCACTTCTTTGGCTACCCAGCGACTGTTTCCTGTTCCGGAGAAATAGAATATCATTTTGCAAAGATACGGAATTACTATGAGAGATGTAAATATTATAAGGTGCTTTTTGCTGACTTTATCTGATATTCGATATTATTCCGGCTGTGAGTCTATGAAAAGAATGAATTTCAGATGTTTGGCAAGAGATTTTTTTCTTAACTTTCCTCTATAAAACCTGAAATAACTTTTTATCAAAGTAACTAAAACAGCCGTTTTTCGGGACAATCCCACATGACAGATCTTGTAACTCTTGCTGTTCGCACTTGAGACGTAGTTGCTGGTCCGTATGTTGCAGCACTGCACTACAGCATCGAGCTTGCTCAGCTTACGAACAATCTCGCCATCAAAGTCGTACTGCCACAATTGCTGTATGAGCTCTGGTGGGACAAAGCTCTCGCGAACCCAGCTCACTGAATATACACTCGTGCTTTTCATCCCCCCCCTGTACGTGATATTTGAGCATCAAATCACGCATTTAGGATAAAGAACTTATGTTGGTCTTGACACTTTTACAGTCAAAAGGGAGGGGGCGGGAATTTATTTTCCGTTTTTTTTTATTTCCACTGGCTTATATATCGTGATTTTTATGTAAATTTGTAACAATAAAAAACGAAGAGAAACGAGAAAATAGATAATTAATCATGCAAGATTTTGCGGCAATCGATTTTGAAACAGCCAATAATGAGCGTTCATCTGTGTGTTCTGTTGGAATAGTCATTGTGCGTGACGGAGTAATTACGGATGAGTTTTATTCATTAATTAAGCCGGAACCGGAATATTATACTTACTGGTGTAGTTTGGTTCATGGTCTTTGCGAGGTTGATACTCAAGATGCTCCCAATTTTCCGGAAGTGTGGGCACAAATTGAGCCAAAGATAGCCGGGCTACCTCTTGTGGCACACAACAAAGCTTTTGACGAGAGTTGCTTAAAAGCTGTTTTTCGAGTATATCAGATGGATTATCCCGATTATGAGTTCTATTGTACTCTTGTCGCATCGCGCAAATTATGGCATGGTGGCAAGCACTCTCTTGATGTCATTGCCACGCACTGTGGATATGATTTGGCAAACCATCACCATGCTTTGGCTGATGCTGAGGCTTGTGCAGCTATAGCCATGAAGATATTGTAAGCTGTCTCGAGCTCGTTAGTTACCTTAATGAAATTACGCATGAACTTAACAGCCGAAATGCAGTTATATCCGCTTGTCAAGGTTGTGGCGGTACTCATACCCGGTATGATTGTTGCAAGGAATTTCATAGGTGAGATTTCCTGTTTGGCATGGTTGATATGTTTCATTGCGTTTTTACTGTTTTCTTATTTGTTCCGCAGGTTAAAATTTGCTCAAAGTGGCTTGTTGTACTTTTCCATATTCTTTTTAGGTGGTTTTCTGATGGCGAATGAAAATGAGTTTGCTAATGTTTCATTGCCTTCCCATCCGATTTTTTACGATGCCGTTGTCTTGAGTGAACCGGAAAGGCATGGAAAGGTAGTGCAAGCGGACTTGGGAGTCTTGAACAATGACAAACTTATTAAGGTAAAGGCATCGATATTAAGAGATACTGTCTCAAACCGTTATCAACATCTTCATGTCGGTGACGGAATTAAGGCATACTCGCGAATGGAAGAACCGGTTAATTTTCCGGGTTCGGATTTCGATTATGCCACATGGATGAAGACACAAGGATACGTTTTCACCACCTTTATTTATTTTAACAACTGGGAGAAAGTCTCGCTTGATTTGAGGAGTTTAAGTCATTGGGAAAGAGCTACGCTTCTTGTGAAACGTTTTCGACATCAACTTCTACGGCAATATGAGAGTGCGTGTGGGAAGAATGATGATTTAGCAGTGGTCTCCGCGATGACCTTAGGTTATAAGTCACTGTTGTCCAAAAATGTAAAAGATGATTATTCTGTTGCCGGGGCAAGCCATTTGTTGGCTCTCTCAGGTCTGCATTTAAGTATTATCTATGGTGCGCTTCTCTTTTTGCTCTCGTTGTTTCGTGGAATTCCCGGAATGAATTTCCTTCGGAACTTGGCTGTCAAGGAGTTGATTGCTTTAATGGCTGTTTGGGCGTATGTCGCCATCGTGGATTTCTCGCCTTCTGTGGTTCGTTCTGCCTTGATGCTGACAATATTTGCAGCCATATCCTTATTGAAGCGCGACAAACTATCTGTAAACACTTTGGCGTTGGCAGCAATCATTATGTTGGTAGTACATCCGATGAGCCTTTATGACATTGGTTTTGAGATGTCGTTCATGGCAGTGTTGTCCATCTCGTTGTTCTTTCCTATTCTTTATCATCTCATTCCGACCGCGATACTTCAAAAAGTTTGGGTGTTAAGATGGCTGTGGAGCATAATGGTTGTTTCGATTGCGGCTCAATTGGGAACAGCACCTTTGGTCGCCCATTATTTTCAGCGAATATCCTGTTATTTCTTTCTCACGAACCTATTTGCCATTCCCTGCGCGTTGATTATTCTTTATTTGGCAGTGGCAATGTTTGCAACTTATGCTTTTCCTGATATTTACTTTTTCATTCTTAGATTGATGACCGGTATCTCAGGCTTTCTGAATTCCACCTTACATCATATTGCCTCTTTACCCGGCGCAAGTATCGAGAATATCAACCCTTCCGCTTTTCAGGTTTTTCTCATCTATGTCTTTTTGTTGATTTGTTGGCTGTTATCGAGTTTTTTTAGCGATCGATTGGAGTTCCGTTAAATTTTATTATCTTTGCATGTCGAATATGCAGAGATATTTTATCGATTTTTCCTATGACGGAACCCATTATCATGGGTGGCAAATCCAACCTAACGGTATATCCGTTCAGGAGGTTTTGGAACACGCCTTGTCCACGCTTTTAAGGCAGGCGATGTCTGTTACCGGTGCCGGCAGAACAGATGCCGGTGTTCATGCCCGTAAGATGACAGCGCATTTTGATTTTGAAAATCCCATCAATACAAAGCAATTGATTTATAAGCTCAACCGTTTGCTTCCCCATGATGTATCGGTGGCTAACGTTTATCCGGTTGATGGTGAACTGCATGCGAGATTTTCAGCCACATCCCGTACTTATCACTATTACCTACATTGTACGAAAAATCCGTTCTTGAGGAAATATTCCTATCAATTACATTATAATCTCGACTTTAGGGCAATGAATCAGGCTGCACAATATCTCTTGGGTGAGAAAGATTTTAAGTGCTTTTGTAAAGCTGGAGCAGATGTGCGCACGACGATTTGCACCGTGACTTTTGCCAAATGGTGTGAAACAACTTCACCGATTGGTGCTGCCGATGTTTGTAAAGATGGTAATTGGTGCTTTATCATTACTGCCAACCGTTTTTTGCGGAATATGGTTCGCGCAATTGTGGGGACACTAATTGATGTAGGACGCGGACGGTTGAGCATCAACGAGTTTAAGCGAATAGTCGATACAGGTGAACGCGGTGATGCCGGAGATAGTGTCCCGGGAAATGCACTCTTCCTATGGGATGTTACTTATCCCACTTCAAATATAAACGAATAGCTGACACTATCTCTGGCATCATCTGCATTCCGCAACAAAACGATTATACGTTTTCAAAAAACGAACATACTTTTCCCCAAGAGGCAATACAGCTTCTCTCCGTATGCATCTCTGTTTGTTCGTAATACTCTGATAGTTGATTGATTACGAATACCATAAAGATAGCGGCGCGAAAGGAAAATCGCGATACATAACACGAGAGTTAAGATAAATCCGGGCGATTGAAAATTTACGAGGGGAAAAGGTGGTCATCCTTAATTTTTAAACGATAATCATTCGCATTCATACTTTTTATGACTCACACGTCATACTTCAAGCCAGAATGTCTTTGGACGTGAAAAACAGAAAATGGGAAAATAAAAGCATTAATCAGGTAGGCATGATTTGTAAAGAAAAAGTGCGAGTTTTTAACATTTCGGATAAGGGAAAAAGAGAAAAGGAAGAAAGATAAAAAGACGATAAAAAGCAATTTCTCTGACAAGAAAACCGGAGGGAATGCACAATGGCTAAGCTTTTGATGCGCGAAAGCTAAGCTTTCGGTATTCAAAACGTAAGCGATTGCGTTACGAAAGCTAAGCTTTTAGAAAGGAATATACAGAGAGAAAGGTGGGAAAGATAAGTTTTGATATGCCGTATCAATATAGACCGCTGAAAATAAGACAATTACATGAAACGCGATAATTTGAGAATTTGCAAAGAAAAGGATTACGCATCGCGAAAAAGCGAAAGGGAAAGAGGGAGCTGTAAAGATATTTCACAATAAAAAATATTCCCGGTTATTGGTTTGCCAAAGATTTATCCTGCCCGATTGCGTTATGTATATACCCGGTACAAGATTAAAACTGCCGTGCGGTTCTCAACACTTCACGTCAAAATACTGCCGGATGGCATCCATGAAAGGAGTAAGTTCGCGATTGTGAATACCACCGTAACGATCTTTGCTTGTCAGGGCATAGGCAATGCAAAGGCGACGTTTGGCGCGCGACATGGCAACATAGAATTTCCGTGCATCCTCTTCATCGTTCTTTTTGTTCTTATTGAATGAACCGGGATAGCGCCCATTGGCAGCATCGAACACGATGACGTTATCAAATTCTAATCCTTTTGCCTTATGAACCGTGGTAACATAGACTCGTTCCCGAATACTTACACTGTTGCAGAAGTCGCTTTCTTTCAACGTGTTGATATCTGCCATGTAGCTATTCAGTTGCTCTATTAAGGCATTGGGTACGCTTTCGTCGGTTATCATATCCATATCCAAGAAACGAAATATATAGCCCAGTCGTTCTATTTCTGCTATTGTGCCGGTTTTATGGAAATATTCATAGGCAATTTTCATGTTCTTCACCAATGCGCTATCGCTTCCGTCGCACAACGCATATCGACTGTCATAAGCCTCAACAAACAAATCTCGATAGGCGAAACGAAAGGTGCGAATGTATGGTTGCACCTTTGGGTGATGAAGAAAGGAAATTTGTGATGTGACCATTCGTTTCGCCTTCTCGAAACAAAGGCGAGCAAGACTCACCGTTGCCCCCACATCGTCAATGGCACGATGAGAGTTCTCGCCCACAAGTTGAAAATGTTTAAGGAGCGATTCCAACCTGTAATTCGAGAGATTTGGCTCGAGAAGTCGCATCAGTTTCAAGGAGTCGAAATAGCGATTTGAATATTGGCGCATGGAACGTCCTAAGTTCCGACGAAAATTGTAATCCAGGATGTTGTAATCGTAATTCACGTTATGCCCCAATAACACGGCATCTCCCACGTAGTCGATGAAGCGTTGCAAAGCCTCTTGGGATGAGAGCAGTTTGCCCTGATTGAGTTTCGCGTGATAAATCTCGTACAGAGGATTTTCCTTATCTCCCAGAAGTCGCAATATGGGGCGATCGGTTTGGATGTAGAGATCAAGCGGTTCGTCCGTGATTTCACCGTTGCGTATCTTCATTGCCGCAATTTCTATGATATCGTCTTCAAAAACATTCAATCCCGTTGTCTCAGTGTCGAACACAACGATTTCCTCATTTTGATAAGTATGAAGAAAGTCGGAGACATAGGTATTATCCTCGTAGAGCAACAAATCGATGGGTGAAATGGCAAGTTGCTTGAGTTTATAAACAAATCTACCGGCAAGTGCGTTGGAACGAAAGACCTTCGTCTCTTTCAATATGCGCTGCCAAGCAAGGGAGTTGTGTTCGCTTGCCAATATGTTCAAATGTGCCAAAAGCAATTTCACCCCTTTTGTGTCGAAAAGGTCGCGACCGGACACCTTAAAATGGCTAAGTTGGATTCTGTTCATCGCTTTGCTTACTTTGTCGGCATCAGCGTTGGAACTTACGATAACCGCTGTTGTATCATTCTTGTTCGCTTCATGGAATTGCAAGGCTTTTTGGGCAACAGTTTCCAATTCGGTTTCCATGGTCTTGCTTGGCAGAATGCTCAGATCGCCCGATTGGAGTGCCATTTCATTATCGGTAACGGGCAAGAGTTCGCGGTCGATATTCATTTGCTTTTCGGCGTAATCGTTGAACACGTCCAATAAATACTTAGGAGAGCGATGATTCTTCAACAAGTGATGGATGTTTCCTTTACACCGCATTTTGAGGAGTGTCAAAGTTTCCATCTTTGCTCCCATAAACGAAAATATGGCTTGCTGCTCATCGCCGAGATACATCACTGTGGGTTTTTCTTTCTCCGTGAGCAAATCAATAATGGCAAGCTGCATGGCATTGAGGTCTTGCACCTCATCAACCTGTATCCATGAGTATCGTTTGCACCCCACATCGCTGACGTAAATATCGTAAGTGCGAAGCAACAGGTCTTCAAAGTCGAGCAGATGGTGTTGCGTCTTGTATTGTTCATAACAAGAAGCGTAATACATTTTCCAAAGCAAGTATCGCATTTTGTTGGCAAGTCGCCAATCTAAGTCCGGCGCATCTGCATCATCAAGGAATTGCTGCGCATTGTGATATATCTCCGCCACCACCCTTTGGTTATATTCCCTGCGTTGCAGTCGGCAAATAGCCTTCAACGCATCGCGGTCATCATCGGTGAAAGATTCCGGATGAAGAAAATACTGCCACGGATGGGCATGCTCCATCTGATACATCAGGTGCGAAAAGAAGATAATTTCCTGGTAAGTCTTATATCGTTTGTAGTCTGACAACACTCCATCCTCGCTTTCATTTCTGTAATCGGCAATAATGGCAACAGCCTCTTCGTCATCGATTATGGCAGTATCGGCAGCCACATATTCCCCCTCAAATAAGAATTTAGAGCAGAAGTGATGCACGTTCCCCACCTTTAACGCCTCCATCTCGGTATCATCCATCACGACATGGATACGCTTGAGCATTTCGCGCGCCGCACGATTTGTAAAGGTTAGACAAAGCATATCTTCATACCTCACGCCTTGTTCATGTGCATAATGAATGCGCTCTGCTAAAATGTGTGTCTTTCCGCAGCCCGGGGAGGCAAGAACAAGATGGTAGCCACTGCCGGCTTTCACTACGGGAATTTGACTGCTGTCCAATGTATAAATGTCGTTTGGTCGCATGGCAGGTTGATTGTATGGTCCTTTGCAAAAGTAAATATTTTTTCTGAATTATCATTCTTATCCATTATCTTTGTAAGCAAAATAAGCAATGTGTCAATGAATAACAGATGTAAATGGGCTGAAAAAGAGCCGCTTCTCCAAAAGTATCATGATGAGGAATGGGGAGTACCTGTACATGATGATAGGGAACTTTTTATGCTTTTGGTAATGGAGAGCATGTCGTGTGGACTATCGTGGCTGATTATCTTGAAGAAAAGAGATGTATTGAGGAAATGCTTTTCCGACTTTGATTACGAGAAAGTGGCGCGGTTCTCTGTCGAAGATACGGAACGCATGATGAATACGGAGAAAATGATTCGTAGCAAAAGTAAAATAGAGGCAATGACTGCCAATGCGAAAGCATTCATAAAAATCAGGGAGGAGTTTGGCACATTCGATCATTATATATGGAACTTCACCAAGAGAAAGTCAATGGTTTATCCCTCTCATAGAAACAAGACTTTCGCACGCAACGCGTTAAGCGACAAAATAGCAAAAGACATGAAAAAGAGAGGGTTCAAATATGTCGGAACTGTCATCATCTACAGCTATTTACAAGCAATAGGCATCATTGACGATCATTTTGAATATTGCTTTAAGTACCATGACAGATGGCATAATCTCAAATCTTTTTAGTATCTTTGCAAAGCAGTGAAGATAAAGATATTATAAAAGGAAAAACAACACTATAATGGATTGGAAAAAACTACAGAATGGCTCTGACATTCGCGGCATAGCGTTGGAAGGCATTGAAGGGGAGAACGTAAATCTCACCACAAAGGTGGTGAAATTATTGGCAAAGGCTTTTGTTACATGGTTGAAGGAAAAGAACGGAAAGACAAAACCGACGATAGCCGTAGGGCGTGATTCTCGAATTTCCGGTCCTGAACTGTTGCGTTCATTCGCAATGGGAGTAGCGGAAACAGGTGCCAAAGTGTTGGATTTCGGTATGGCTTCGACTCCCGCGATGTTCATGTCCACCATTGATGCAAATCTAAAGATAGACGGCGCGGTTATGATTACTGCCAGTCATCTACCTTGGAACAGGAATGGATTGAAGTTCTTTACCTCCGAAGGTGGATTAAATAAGTCGGACATCACAAGCCTTTTGCAGCTCGCGCCACAATTTCTGGAGACAGAAACCCGAGAAGAAGGAAACATACAGAAAGTGGATTTCATGGAAAACTACAGCAGATTTCTCACAGATTATATCCGGCATGGTGCCAATCTTGGCACTCAGCCTTTGAAAGGGATGAAAATCATTGTTGATGCGGGGAATGGAGCAGGTGGTTTTTTTGCCCACAAGGTGTTGGAGGAATTAGGAGCCGACACACGAGGAAGCCGGTTTTTAGAACCGGACGGACATTTCCCGAACCATGTTCCCAATCCGGAAGACAAAAATGCGATGGAGTCCGTTTGTAAGGCGGTAACGGATAGTAAAGCCGATCTTGGCATTATCTTCGATACCGATGTGGATCGCTCCGCCATTGTAGATAAGAACGGAACGCCCATCAACCGAAACGCACTCATTGCGCTAATCTCATCCATCATATTACGCGAACACCCGGGCAGTACGATTGTTACCGATTCGGTTACGTCAGAAGGACTTTCGGAATTCATCTCTAAAAGAAAAGGTATTCATCATCGTTTCCGCAGGGGATATAAGAATGTGATTAACGAGGCGTTGCGGTTAAACAAAGAAGGTAAGGAAGCATGGCTTGCCATTGAGACATCGGGGCATGCCGCGCTCAAAGAAAACCATTTCCTTGACGATGGTGCCTATCTTGTGGCAAAACTGCTCATTGAGGTAGCGCGAATGCAGACAGAGGGCAAGAAACTTCAAGACTTGATTACCGACTTAAAAGAGCCCGAAGAAAGTGAGGAGATAAGATTCAAGATAACCGCTGACGACTTTAAGGACTATGGCATAAAAGTGCTTAACGAGTTGAAGCTATCTGTTGGAAAACATAAAGGATGGGAAATAGTAATGCCTAACTATGAGGGGGTGCGCGTGGCTTGCACTGCAGAGAATGAAAAAGGCTGGTTCTTGCTACGCCAATCATTACACGATCCCGTTTTACCGCTCAACATAGAATCGGACGTAAAAGGCGGTGTGCAGCGAATAGAGGAACAAATCATAGAATTGCTCTCTGCGTTTGACGACCTAAAGAAATAAAAACCAATGACTGTAAACATCGTGAACGCACGCGCTGAAGAGGCTTCCATGATTGCCAAGATGATCATGGAGGCGATGAATCACGAGTGCTGCAAATGGTTTGCCGGATCTCATCACTCCTTGCAAGATTTCCATCGACTGATGAAACGGCTTGTTGAACAAGAGGACTCTCAATATTCTTATCGTAACACGTTAGTAGCTAAAACAAAAGACAACACAATTGTGGGTATTTGTGTTAGCTATGAAGGATCAAAACTTCACGAATTGCGACGCGCTTTCATTGAAGGAGCAAAACAATCGTTCGGCATAGACCATTCAGATATGCCGGACGAGACGCAAAGTGGCGAACTTTACATAGACTCGCTATGCACGGATAAAAACTGTCGTGGACGAGGAATTGCCTCGAAACTCCTCCTTGCCACTATCGAAAAGGGAAGAATGCTCCATCTCCCGACCGGCTTACTCGTTGATAAAGGCAATCCCAAAGCTGAAAAACTGTATTCGCGGCTCGGATTTCAATATGTGGATGATAACGAATGGGGCGGACATCCCATGCGACATCTGTTGTACCCCATTTGATATTTGTAAAGTCAAATAACTCTTCTGCTCTTCTTGGTACACAAAGCTCGAAACTGTTCCAAGAACAGAGGATGTAGGGACAAAAGAAAGAAATAAGGCAGATAAATTAATAAACGTGAGTTTTCGCTTTTGGAAAGGTAAGCCCTTGCGAGGTAAAAGCTCATCCCCTCCCCGCAAGAGATAAGCATTTGTTCGCGTCGATGATATGGCTTCAATGGTTTCGCATGAGGCAGAGTTAAAAAACACCTGATTTCTGCTTGTCAAAAGAGAATATAAAAACTCGTTTACTTGCTCTTTTTGAGGTTCGATGAGCGAAAGTGTCTCAACAAAGACAGTTCATTTATAATGTAGAAGAAATAAAAACACAACATTTTTGCACATTAAAAATTTTATATTAACTTTGCAAACAGAGCCAATAAACTTTAATGCAGACACAGAGCTACAAAAACACGCTCGTACCTGCTTTTCGATGAAAGAAGAGCAGACTTATGTTAAGTAAAAATGGTAAGCAGTCTGCTTTCAAAGAGAGGCTTAGCGAAAAATGCCATTTTGAAAAAAGAGTAAGCAGGCAAACCTAATCAATATTAACAATCAAACTATAATTTATATTATTTAGCGTATGAAAAAGATTTTTTACTCAATGGTAGCAGCCATGGCTGTTTTCTCTATGCCGGTCATGGCACAGAACGACTTAACGGAAGTTGCAAAGGGATTCGAGAACTTGGATGGTATCACCTTAAATGCTGATGGATATTATTTGGGAGAAAAGAAGGGAAAAGGTGTGACAAATCCATTTCTCAAGGATCTTACAACTTATGATTGCAAATATTATGAAGGACCACTTCTTTTCCAACTTGATTACACCTTGGACTCGAAAAACAACATTGAGTCCTTTACCGGTATTGCGATCTCAAAAAGAACAGACAATTCGGCAAAATATCCTTACAACTACTATAATAATGTAAAAGGAGGAGGATACAATTCGGAAACCTTTGGCATTATTAACGGAAACAACACATTTATCGAGTTGGCAAAGGATACAAAAATCAAAGGTTTATATGTCAACAATTCAGCTTATACCCTTGAAAAGATGTTAAATGGCGATTCTTACACACCTGCATTAAACAAAGACGGAGATTACTTTAAGCTGGTTATAGAGGGATTTGCATACGGAGAAACCGAAGATGATGACGACACAAAACTTGCACAAAAAGAAGTGACGATGGCTGAATTTAAGGATGGTTCGTTGCAATACATTAAAGATTGGACATGGGTTGATCTCGCGGATTTCATGGATAAAAACATTGACTATGTAATATTCTCTTTCAACGGCAGCGCATCCGAAACTCCTCCTTGTGCTTGCATTGATAACATTACGTTGCTGGTTTCTCCGACTCAAGGCATTGAAGGTGTTGTCAGCAAGGATTCCAATGCTATGGAGGTGGCTCGTTACAATGCCAACGGCGTTCGGTTGAATGCCCCGCAACACGGCTTGAACATCGTGAAGATGAGCGATGGAACAACTCGCAAGGAAATGATAAAATAAGATAAAGACCTATCCGCGGCGATGCAAAACACGGATTAAGCATTATACATCCCACTACCTTATTTGGATAGTGGGATTTTTATTGACTTCAAGACACCATAACAAGAAAAGAACTATATCTTTTTTGGTTCTAAAATATCTGTATTAACTTTGCAAACGAAGCGAAAAACTTAAACCCCAATCGATCATTAGAGCCCACTTTAGTTCTTTTTTCTAATGACCGCCATTAGAAAAATTCAATGATGTGGGTTTGTTATTCGGCAGTTTACTGATTACCCCCCACCATACGCTATGCACTCATATCAACTCCTGTCTATCCGGGCAGGACAAAAACAAACATATTCTTTATTTGCGCAGGTCGTTGAAAACGCGAAAATTCTTCCTCGGGCGATATGGGAAAAGCTCAATAGTGTCCTAAATTTTCTTTATTCATCTATCCAAAGCTTAGCTTTCACTTTTCAAAAGCGGTAGTGTCCTTAAAAGTGTGTAATTCATCTTTCCTTTCTCTGTACTTCCACTGTTATTTTGTTCTTTTCTTTCCAGTTTTTGAATTGATATATTCTTCTTTCATATGTTGTCTTTGTTTCCTCCATCGCCACGGCTGCCAGGAGGAAGATGACAGACTTCTCTGATGGCATGGATGTCCTCATTTGGATGGTTCTCCTGTACTTCCTGTTGAGCCTTTCAATCCAGTTGGTCGTATATATGCACCTCTGCACTTGGGGCGGGAAGTCCATATACGTGAAGTAGGCACTGTTGCGTTCAGCCTTGTACTTTCTTAGTGCAGGATATTTCCTTTCCCATTTCTCGACAAAGGTAATGAATTGTTCGTATCCCTGCAAGGAATTCATCTCGTTGTTCTCCAATTGGAACACTTCACTGAGCTGCTGCGCCATTACCGGTTTGTCTTTATGTGATGCGCCGCTGAGTATCTGTCGCTTGACGTGTGCCACGCAGAACTGGTGTGCGGCACCGGGAAAGGCTGCACAGACGGCAT
>NZ_SDIK01000053.1 GCF_008016795.1 Prevotella brunnea | reverse complement strand
GAATAATTTCTTCAACATGCCGGATGCCGACATGAAACTCATGCTTGAAGCAGCGGCTGAATCGCCACCCGAGGTAACAGAAAATGAATAAGGGGGCTTGTCACTAACATGCTGTCATCCGAACTATTGTGTCTCAATGAGTTGGAATGAGGATTTCTATGTTTAGCGGACAGTAATAATTGATATTCAACCATTTACAAACTCGTTTTTAAAAGGTTACCTTTTGCACGCCAAAAGCTTACCTTTTGCGTTGTAAAAGCTTACCTTTTGAAAACCAAAAGCTAAGCTATTGCAAATTGATGGCTGACCATAGAGATTTTTTCCACCTTCTGTGGATGGAAAAGAACGTGCAAATTCACATAAAGTTACAATTCGTGATTGTCCCTACAGAGGGCAAACGTTGCAAACAAGAGGAGTGCCGGTTGCCAACCATTGGGCGATTACGGAATGTGCAGGGAGATATGTATTTAACCTACCTCGCTCCATAGAAGTTTACAGCTGACCTGCTTCCACTTGCAAGACTATGCGTTCGACAAGACGGTCGGCACCTTTTGGATCGTATCGTTTCTTCAAACTGGCTCCGAACATCCACGCGAAAGCCTGATAAAAACCGGCTCTCACCGGTCCGAGGAATGCCTGTATAAGCTCGTAACCGGTAGAAGAAGTTTCGCGATCGACAAGTTTTATGAGCAGCTTCCCCTGCGAATAGGTGAGTTTCTTCACGCGTGGCGTGTATTGCTCCTTGATGCTGCGCTCCACGAGCTTCATGTGCTCCTCGCGTCCTTTCTTCGTGGGAATGGTTTGCAGGTAGGAACCGGTTTCCAATATTACTTGTTTGCATTCTTTTGCCAACGGCAACACCTTTTTTATATTGGCAACAAGGCGATTGTAGGCTCTTTTTTGCTTCTCGCTCGAGAACTGCATGGGTGGGAAGATGTAGATGTTGTTTGTGCGGACATACTGAATGCTGTCAGCTCCCACCTTCGCTTTGCCGATATGAACCATGGGGACGAACGTAGGCTCATTCATGTTCACCGGGCGATCTTCGGGGTTGATGTGGTCTTGTGCCGTTGCCAAAAGGGCTACGACACAAAGAACGAAGGTTAAAAATATTCTTTCCGAACGCATAACTATGGGCAAATGTAACGATTATTTCCGATTACGACCCTATATTTTATATTATTTTGCGATTTATTTGCGGTTGCAGAAAAGATATTTTACATTTGTATGTGATTTTCACATCTCTTATCGCCATGAAACGTCTTATCATCTCGGGGCTGTTTTTCGCAATGGCATCGTTGCTCCACGCCCAAACACAACACACATGGGAAAGATATTTCCACGACTTACAACAGATGGAGGACGAGAACAGCTCGCCCCGGGAAGACGCTTTTGAGGTGCTTCTCGAATTGGAACAACACCCCATCGACCTTAACACGGCAACAAGGGAAGACTTGGAGCGCATTCCTTTTCTTACCGACCAACAGATAGAAGATATTTTGGCTTACGTGTATCAATACCACGGCATGAGATCGACTGCCGAACTCATGATGATAGAATCGCTGGACGCGACAAGAAGGCTGTTGCTGACAAACTTCATCGTTTTATCCGAAGAGGAAACAAAAAGGTTTCCCACAATGAAAAACATATTGAAACGCGGCAGGAGCAGTCTGATGCTGACGGCAAAGGTTCCATTCTATGAACGCGAGGGCGACCGCAACGGCTATATGGGGTACAAATATTCACATTCGTTTCGCTATAAATTCGGTTATGGAGAGTATTTGCAAGTAGGACTCGTGGGAGCGCAGGATGCCGGCGAGCCATTCTTTGCCGGAAAGAATCAATGGGGATACGACCACTACAGCTTTTACGCGATAGCAAGAAAGTGGGGGCGCATGAAGACAATCGTTGTGGGACGCTACAAACTGCATTGGGGAATGGGATTGGTGGCGAACAATGACTTCGGGTTCGGAAAACTTGCCCTTCTCACCACCATGGGACGCACAAATAATATCATTCGCCCTCATTCCTCACGTTCCCAAGCCAACTATCTGCAAGGAGCAGCGACAACAATGGCACTGACAAAGCACACGGACGCATCGGCATTCGTGTCGTATCGCCGGATTGATGCCACGCTCAACCGGCATGGGGGCATACAAACCATATTGCAGTCGGGCTATCATCGAACGGAAAAGGAAATGGAGAGGAAACACAACGCCACGCAAACGTCAGCAGGAGGAAACCTGCAATGGCGGAACAACGGATTTCATGCCGGCATTACCGGACTTTTCGCGCACTTCGACCGACCACTCGAACCGGATAAGCGACAGGTTTACAGACTTTTTTATCCTGTGGGATATGACTTTTGGAACGTGAGCGTAAACTATGGATACATCAATCACGTGTGGAACATCAACGGCGAGACGGCAACAGGCGGTTGTGGCAGCATCGCCACACTCAACACGGTGTCGTTTCAAGCATCGAACAAACTAACGCTCACCACTGTTCAGCGATTCTATGGCTACAAATACAACGCAATCTTCGCGGAAAGTTTCAGCGAGGGAGGCGTCATCAGAAACGAGAACGGACTGCTGCTGGGGGCAAATTGGCTTCCCACCAGACATTTCACGCTGACCGCCTATACTGATTATGCCTACTTCGCAAAACCGCGTTACGGAGCATCGGCAGCAAGCGACGCATGGGACAATCTGGTGTCGGCGACATATTCACACGGAAAAATATTCGTAGCGGCTCGCTATCGGCTGAAAATCAGAACGAAAAACAATGCCAAAAAGACTCAACTTGTTAGGGAAACCACGCAGCGCGGCAGTCTGTCGCTTGCTTATGAGCAACCGAAATGGACATGCAAGACACGATTGGACTTCACGTTCAGCGATTATAAAACAAAAAGCTCGGGATATATGGTGAGCGAACAACTTGCTTATCAGCCCTTGAAATGGCTGCAACTAATTGCCACTACCGGTTATTTTCATACCGATGACTTCGCTTCGAGAATCTATCTCTATGAGCGTGGCACATTATATTCTTTCAATTTTCCGACATTCTATGGCAAAGGCGTTCGCGCCACGCTGTTCGCGCGAGCCAATCCGGGACGTTGGATGTTCATTCTAAAGGCTGGAACCACGCGTTACCGCGACCGCCGCCACATCTCTTCCGGTCTGCAACGGATCAACGCCTCTTCAATGACGGATGTGGAAATGCAAGTGAGATGGAAATTTTAGTACCGAACCTTATTTACAACGTGGTGTTCTCATCCTAATTGCCAACCACATGAAAAGCATTGTCTTTCAATGTGTAGCTGCGTTGTTCCTCTATAAAGCCTGAAATAAGTTTCTGCCAAAATAACTGAAACAGCCGTTTTTCGGGATAATCTCACATATCAAATTCATACAGACTCCTTTCCGAATCTGCATAAACCATAATGAAGCTTTCCTCTTCGAGCTTACTGCTCACATCGGATTTCATGGCTGCCCATGTCGTTGGTTAGTTTGCCCGGCTTATGCACATTCTCGTCATCAAGGTCGCAGATGCGTCGGTCGTACTGCCACAACTGCTGTATGCGCTCCGGTGGGACAAAGCTATCGCAAACCAGCTCCTTGAAACATACTCGTGCTTTCCATTCCAACCTCCTGTACGTGATATTTGAGCATCAAATCACGCATTTCGTACAAAGAATTTATGCTGATCTTGGCACTTTTTATCGTCAAAAGGAAAGGAGATTCGGGAATTTATTTCCCGTTTTTTATTCTCGTTGGCTTATATATCGCGTTTTTTATGTAAATTTGCGTTCAAAATGAAATAATAAACCAAGAAGAGATGAAGAATAAATTATGTATTGCCATCGTTTTCGTCACAGCTTTGTTAGTATCAAGCAGTTGTGAAACAATACGAAAAACTTCCCTTCCGGCAACAGCCGATACCTCGCCAACGCAACCGACAGAGCAAAAAGTGGAGGCAGAACCAGAAGTGATAAGCATTGCTGAAGCGGAAGAAATCTTTGAGCACCCCGAAAAGACAACGGCAATAGCGAAGAAGTATGGTTACAAGCTCAAGACGGGCTACGAAATCTATAGGCTCGACAAGTTCTCCAAGATGTATTACAAGAATTGCCGCTTGGCAAAGATTCTCACCGGAACATTATACGAAGACTATCCTAAGCCTTTGCGCAAAGGCATATCAAGCTATATGGCATTCAAGGACGGCGCGATGATCATCGGTGTGTTCAACCAAAGAGTTTACGACAACCTCGTGGCGCAGGTGAAAGCTGCCGGTTACGTGCTTGATATGCCCGGAAACGAGGATATCTATGTGAAAGGATCGCGCACCATTGCTTGCTATGCAGGCGCGAAGACGGTGCGCGTGCAGTAAAACAAAGCAGTTCCAAAAGGCAATTCAAACAGGATTTTTTGCCTCTGTAAAGTGCTGAAAAAGAGAACGTTATATTTCGTGTTTTAAAAGCTTAGCTTTTGCGATGTAAAAGCTAAGCTTTTGCAGTGCGAAAGCTAAGCTTTTGAAATCCCATAGCTAAGCTTTTAAAAAATGTGAGAAGTTCGCTTCTCTCATAATTAAGGTTGTTCCGGAGCGAGGCAATACGAATAAACATTCCGAAAAGACGATTTATTTGTTTGGCATAACAAATTTGTCATAGTGAATGGTTATAAATCTGATTGACAACATCTTTATCTCATTCCTCCCGAACACATCTTTTTTACATTGTTGAGGCTTGCCGACTTTATTAAAACGCTGTTTTCCTTTGAGTTTCCCCCGAATTGCTGTAACTTTGCACTCGGATAATAAAAATCAAACGTTACATGGAAGAAAAGAAGTTTAAGCGCACCACCGTAACGGCGGCTCTGCCCTATGCCAATGGTGGTGTTCACATAGGACATCTTGCTGGAGTTTATGTTCCGGCAGATATTTACGCGCGTTATCTTCGATTGAAGAAAGAAGAAGTGATTTTTATCGGTGGCAGCGACGAGCATGGAGTACCCATTACCTTGCGTGCCAAGAAAGAAGGCATAACTCCGAAAGATGTTTGCGACCGCTACCATAAGATGATAAAAGATTCGTTTGAAGAGTTTGGTATCTCGTTCGATATCTACAGCCGCACCACTTCAGACATTCATCACAAGTTAGCGTCCGACTTCTTCCGCAAGCTCTATGACGATGGCAAACTGATAGAGAAAGAAAGTGAACAACTCTACGACGAAGAGGCAGGACAGTTCCTTGCCGACCGCTATGTGGTGGGCGAGTGTCCCCATTGCCACAACGAAAACGCCTACGGCGACCAGTGTGAGAAGTGCGGAAGTGCCCTTAGTCCAATGGAACTCATCAACCCTCATTCCACCATCTCCGGCTCGAAGCCCGTCATCAGGAAAACCAAGAACTGGTATTTACCGTTGGACAATTATCAAGAATGGTTGAAACAGTGGATTCTCGACGGACACAAGGAATGGCGTCCGAACGTGTATGGGCAGTGCAAGAGTTGGTTGGACATGGACCTTCAGCCACGCGCCATGACCCGCGACCTGAATTGGGGCATTCCCGTTCCTGTGGAAGGAGCCGAGGGGAAGGTGCTCTACGTATGGTTCGATGCGCCCATCGGTTACATATCGAACACCAAAGAACTCTGCGACCGTGAGCCGGAACGCTTCGGAGCTTGGCAAAAGTGGTGGCAAGACCCGGAAACAAGATTGGTACACTTCATAGGAAAAGATAATATCGTCTTTCATTGTCTTATCTTCCCAAGCATGCTGAAAGCCCACGGCGACTACATTCTTCCGGACAACGTACCATCGAACGAGTTTCTCAATCTTGAAAACGACAAGATATCCACCAGCAGAAACTGGGCGGTATGGCTTCACGAATATTTAGCCGACTTTCCCGGCAAACAGGATGTACTGCGCTATGTGCTAACTGCCAACGCTCCCGAAACAAAGGACAACAATTTCACTTGGAAAGACTTTCAGGAGCGCAACAACAACGAGTTGGTAGCAGTTTATGGCAACTTCGTCAACCGCGCTTTGCAGCTCACCAAGAAATATTGGGACGGCATCGTGCCGGCTTGCGGTGAATTGCAAGAAGCCGATCGGCAGGCAATACAGGAATTTAAGGACGTAAAAGAAAAGGTGGAGAGCTACCTTAATGTGTTCAAATTCCGCGAGGCACAGAAGGAAGCCATGAACTTGGCACGCATAGGCAACAAGTATATCGCAGAATGTGAGCCATGGAAAATTTGGAAGACCGACCCGAAACGCGTAGAAACCATACTCAACATCTCGCTTCAGCTCGTTGCCAATCTCAGCATTGCATTTGAACCGTTCTTGCCTTTCAGCAGTAAGCGACTGCGCGAGTTGATAAACATGACGGAATATGAATGGAGTGCGTTGGGCTCCACCGACTTGCTACCTGCCGGACACCAACTGAACGAACCACAATTGCTCTTTGAGAAGATAGAAGATGAGGCGATAAACGCCCAGTTGCAAAGGCTCGCCGACACGAAAAAGGCAAACGAGGCAGCCAATTACAAGGCACAGCCCGTGAAGAAAGAAATACCTTTCGATGATTTCGAAAAGCTCGATATTCGCGTGGGGCACATCGTTAGTTGCGAGAAGGTGAAGAAAAGCAAGAAACTCCTGAAGTTCATCATTGATGACGGCTCGGGTACGGAACGCACCATCCTTAGCGGAATAGCCGCCTTTTATGAGCCTGAACAGCTCGTGGGTAAGGATGTGCTCTTCATTGCCAACTTCGCTCCACGCAAAATGATGGGTATCGAGAGTCAGGGAATGATACTCTCCGCCGTCAATTTCGATGGTTCGCTGAGCGTTACCACCACTTTGGATAATGTAAAACCCGGCAGTCAGGTAGGATAAGCCTGCCTCTTGCGCCACAAGAACAATCCTCCGACCATATTTTGTCTGAGGATAAACCTGCAAACAAGCCCCATGAGGTGTCGCAACCTCATGGGGCTTATTGATGGTGTGGGTAAAGATGGAGATTAAAACCATTCCGAAAAACTCTCGGTATGAATGGGAAAAACCTCAATACAACATGAAAAGAAGTGTGAGACCCGTGCTATTTCTTTAGTATAATCAAGATTACCGCCGACAAGATGAGCACGATTCCAATGGCAAGTCTGAACGTAAAAATTTCACCAAACACAAATGTGCTGATGACAACTGCCGTAACGGGTTCCAAAGCTCCTAAAATGGAAGCCTGAGTGCTGCCAATATGCTGAATGGCAATATTGATATAGTAGAGCGAAAGCAGAGTGGCCAACAGTGCCAGCTGAAGTGTGCAGAGCCATGATAAAGCATCGCACAGCATTTGTAGTCGGTCGCCGATGAACAGCATGTAACCAATGATGGTAAGCCATCCAAAGAATATGATCCAAAAAGTGAACTTAACAGGCGACATATCGGTCTTAAACTGATTGACATAGACGATATAAAGCGCGTAAAGGAACGATGACCCCAATACCAACAATATGCCCGTTGGACTCAAAGTCTCACCGCCATCACCCCGATATAGCAGTCCGATGCCCAAAACGGCAAGCAGAATGGACAGCGTTGTTCGCCAACTGAGACGCTCGTGGTAAAACACCACCATCAGAATGGCTGTAATAATGGGATAAGAGAAGAGAATAGTGGATGCCACGCCTGCATTCATGAAGTGGAAACTGGCAAATAGCATGATGGAAGAAAAACCGAAGAAGGAGCCAAGGATAGCGAATTTTATGGCATGTCCCCATTTTACACCAAACGTTTCCTTGCGCAGCAAGAGCCATGCTGCCAACATCAGCACAGTTAGCCCATAGCGATAAAACAGCACGTTGCCTGAGGTGATGCCGCGTTCGTAAAGGGGCAACGCTCCCAGTGGGTTGGTACCGTAGAAGATGGCGGCGAGAATACCTGCAATATAACCTTTGGTGTGTGATTTTATCATATCCTATTCGTTTGAAATCAGTAAAAGATTCTTTTTCGGTCAGCCACGAAAGCACCTCGTGAGATGAATACCGGAAACCCGAAATTGGGGAAAAAGCGACTGCAAAGGTACACATTCTTTGCACAAAAAGTTATGATACGAACAAAAAAAACGGGCAAACTTTCGAGGTTTGCACCGCCTTTGTATGAAAAAAAGCCCATGAA
Organism: Prevotella brunnea; assembly: GCF_008016795.1. Lineage (GTDB taxonomy): Bacteria > Bacteroidota > Bacteroidia > Bacteroidales > Bacteroidaceae > Prevotella > Prevotella brunnea. The sequence goes on along the minus strand of NZ_SDIK01000053.1, from coordinate 69,014 downwards.
AAACCTATTGTCCACCCATATCCGGAGAATCATAAGGATTTCCGAAATTCTCGTCTTGTTCGTTGTTTTCTCGTCTTTGGTTCTTTCGTTTCTTCATGTTACCGAAGTTCCAAGTGAGCGTAAAGCGGAAAGTTCTCCCCGAACGCCATTGCTCCTGATACCGTGAAAACGAGTCGCTGTTGGTGTAAGTTCGCCACTTTCGCGTGTCGAACAAGTCTCTGCAGTTCATCGACAGAACAAGATTCCTGTTGAAGAAGCTCTTTCTCACTCCCAAATCCACACTCCCATTTCCTTTTCTGTAACCTTGTGAAATGGTTTGCCTGCTTCTGTATCTTCCGGTCAGCTGCACGGAGACATCGTAAGGTAGCATAACGCTTGCCTGCATCCGAGCGTTCCACGTGAAATTGCTTTTGCTTTCTCCCGTAATTTCCTGTCCGTCGATGTCGAAATGAAAGCCATTGAGTTTGTAATAATAGAAATTGGCCGATGATGTCAGGTCGAGAATGCGGAAGAGTTTGTTCTTTGCCGTGAGTTCCAAACCGGTGGATGTGCTTTTCGCCACGTTGAAGCTCGTGTTGTACATGAGTCCATCTGTGGAACTTCTGTAATTGATGCGCTGAATAATGTCGTAGGTGGGGCGATAGTATGCCGATACGAGCAATGAGTGCTGCGTCCACGTGTGAAGATAGTTCAGCGAGAAAGAATTGCTGTATTCCGGTGTCAGCTCCGGATTACCGAACGATATGATTGTGGCATCACTTGTGTTGCGAAACGAGTTGAGTTGTCCGCCCCAAGGTCTGCGCAAACGGCGCGTGTAATTCAGTTGAAGCTGGTCATTGGGCGTAATTTGATAGCTCATGAAAACGCTGGGGAAGAGCTGAAAGTAATCTTTCTTGAAAGGCTTATTGCGCAATTGGGCGTCGTGTTCTTGTTCCCATGAGTAGCTTTCGGTATTCACCTTCCAATATTCCGCTCTCAATCCCGCCATCAGTCCGAACTTTCCGAAGTTGTAAGCTCCTGTTGCGTAGAGTGCGTGAATGTCATTTTTATAGATGAAGCGGTTGAAATACGCCTTATCTTCTACAAGATGGTTTCCATACCAGTCGGTCTCGTCCAAATAGCTCTCCTGTGGTGTGTTCTCATTGCTGAATCTTCCCTGATACCCGGCCTGAAGTCTGAACGCCTTTGTTATTTGGTTTTCGTAGTCCAGTTTTAGTTCCCACGAGTGATTGTTGAAGTGCATGGGTCGGAACTGGTAGGAAGCGTGAGGATTCGTCAGTGTCAAAGGCTCTCCGTTGGTATCGAAAAACGTTGTGGAGTCTTGATAAACGCGGTCATTATCCGACTTCCATCTGTTGTATTCCACGTTGAAATCGATGAAATGTCGTTGATTGAAATTGTGGCGATAGCCGAATTCACCGTGCATCATTCGCGTATTTCCATTTCCGGAAGTTGCTCTATGCATGGTTTTGAAGTCGAACGAATTGCCCAGAGTTCCGTAATGATAAGGCGTGAAGCTGTTTTGATTGCGTCCGCCGAGCATAAACATTGCGCCCAGCGTGAAGTCATCCTTTCGTGTAGCGTGAAGAGTCAGTCCCGCGCGAGTGAAGAGGTTGTTTCCCCTGCCGCTGTTTTCCGACATATAGTTTTGGTAGGTATTGTTCCGTTTGTAAACTTGCTCGCTCTTGGCGCCGCCTTTATTGTTGCGATGGCGATACCCGATGTTGAAATACGAATCGATGAGTGGACTGTTATAATTGATGTTGAACGATGTATTGGCTCCTCCTCGCGTATCTACTCCTGCTTGTAAACTTCCATAATAGCCTGCCTTGCGTTCCTTCTTCAGTATGATGTTGATGATGCCTGCCGAACCTTCCGCAGAGAATTTCGCCGACGGATTGTCGATAATCTCTATGCGTTCGATGCTTTCCGCCGGAAGTTGTTGCAGAATTTCCGCCCGGTTATCGCTCGTCATTCCGGAAGCCTTGCCATTGATCCATACCTCTACGCTGGTATTGCCGCGCAGCGAAACGTTCCCATCGTTGTCCACCTCCACGCCGGGGATATTCTCCAGCACGTCGGAAGCTGCCCCACCGGCATTGGCAATCTGTTGGTCCACGTTAAATGTCTTTCTGTCCACTTCCAATTTCATTTCCGCTCGTTGTCCGGTTACCACGACTTCGTCCAGCGTCTTTGTGTCTTCCGCCATGTAAATTGCCATGAAGTTGTGTTTCAGCTTCTGTTCCGACACCGTGAAATGTTTTGTCATATCTTTATATCCCATGAAGCTGGCTGTCAGAGAGTACTTCCCGTTTGGCAATCCACCCACGTGGAAATTTCCTTCCATATCGGTAATGGCACCCTTGAAAATCTTATCGCTCCCCTCTTTCCTTATGGCAACATTGATAAACTCAAGTCCGGTATTCGAGCGTTTGTCCAACACTCTTCCTTTTACCGACCCTTGTGCGAACATCGTTGTGATATTTATCAAGAGGAACAGCGCGACAGTAACGATTCTGTTCATGTTTTCCCAAATGTTCTTGTTCTTTACTTCACCTAAGACTTTTCCCATCGCAAAAAGTTTAACCATGGAATAAAAAAAATGACAGAACTCCCATTATACCATAATTTTTCCTTATCTTTGCAAATGCAATCCGCCGGTTTTCCAACCTTTCTCTTTTGGAACGACAACCGGTTGTCGCAAATCGCGTCATGCCCTTGTAGTTCAATGGATAGAACACGGCTCTCCTAAAGCTGAAATATGAGTTCGATTCTCATCGGGGGTACAACATCAAGACCAACTTTCACAATCCGATAATAATAACCTTACTAACTTATCAATATGCTTGGAGCTATCATTGGCGATATCGTGGGCTCGCGTTTTGAGTTCGGAGGCCAACCACAAAAAGATTTCACACTGTTCACCAACGAGTGTTCCTACACCGACGACACCATCTGCACCGTTGCCGTTGCTGATGCCGTGCTAAACAATCGCGATTACAAGGAGTCGCTGCTTGATTGGTGCCGGCGTTATCCCAACCCCATGGGGGCTTACGGCAATATGTTTCATCAATGGATTAATTCCGACGACCCACAGCCCATGAATTCATATGGAAACGGCTCAGCCATGCGTGTCAGTCCGATAGGGTGGCTCTTCCCGGATTGGGAGGAAGTCATCGCCGAAGCCAAGAAAAGCGCGGAGGTGAGCCACAATCATCCGGAAGGAATAAAGGGCGCGCAATGTGTTGCCGAAGTGATATGCTGGCTGAAAAACATGCGCTACACCAAGCCGGACATTGAGCGAAAAGTAAACAAATTTTACGGATACGAACTGCCTCCGATGAAAGACATCCTGAAAATCGGGGCACAGGGGCATTTCGACGGCACTTGTCAGGAAACTGTTCCGATGGCACTGCGGTGTTTCATGGATGCCAACGACTTCGAGGAAACCATTCGATTGGCTGTTCTCTGCAAAGGCGACACAGATACGAAGGCTTGCATTGCCGGCTCTATGGCGGAAGCTTATTACGAAGTGCCCGGATGGATGATAGAAAAAGCCTTCAGCTACCTTCCGAACGATATGCTGGCAATCCTCGAACAGTTCTACGATGCCATACGAGAGGGCATCAAAATCTAACCTCGGTCTTCGCAAACCGCTCTCAATCCTTTCAGACAAGCCACAATGAAAATAACACTCGAGCAACTCTCCGTAGGCTATAAGGGCTATCCGCCGGTGGTCTCGGGCATCAATGTGGAAATAAGAAGCGGAGAACTGACCTGCCTGATTGGTTCAAACGGAATAGGGAAATCCACCCTCCTGAAGACGCTGACGGGTTTACTGCCCAAACTTGGTGGCAGACTGCTCCTTGATGGCAGCGACATTGACGCACTCTCGCAGCGCGAACGCTCAAAGCTCATCAGCATTGTGCTCACGCAAAAGCCGGAGGTGAGAAACCTCAGCGTAACGGAAATGGTGGGAATGGGGCGCACTCCCTACACCGGCTTTTGGGGAAAACTCAATCATCAAGACCAAACGGTGGTAATACAGGCAATGGAAATGGCAGGCATCCTGAAACTAAAAGACAGGATGATACAGACACTCTCTGATGGAGAACGACAGAAAGTGATGATAGCAAAGGCTCTCGCTCAGCAAACTCCCATCATTTTGCTCGATGAACCTACTGCCTTTCTCGACTTTCGGTCGAAGGTGGAAATGCTGAAACTGCTCAGACGGTTGGCAAATCATACCGACAAGGTGATTTTTCTATCCACCCACGACCTCGAATTGGCACTTCGGTTGGCAGACACCCTTGTCGAACTCAGCTCGCACGGACTGAACGAGGTGCTGCCTACGAAGGTGCAGGCGGACATCAACAGATTGATAGCACTCCAAAAACCTCTCGTTTAGCCCTTGAAAAAACGTAAAAAGCAAGCCACACATCCGACATCATGTACTGCTTTGTAACCAGTTGATTTTCAGGGTGATAAAAACCGCATTTTAAAAGCTTACCTTTTGCACTCCAAAAGCTTAGCTTTTACTCTCTAAAAGCTAAGCTTTTAAATTTCAATAGCTAAGCTTTTGGAATGCGAAGGCATATTCCCGGCTTCAGAAAGAGCATAAAACTTCTACCAAGAAACAAATTTCGAGCCGGGAAATCATTAGAAAAAGGAGAACAAAAAAGGTCGCAAGCTACTTGTTGCCAAATGCTTGCGACCTTTATTAGTTGTCCTAAGCGGATTCGAACCACTACAAACAGAACCAAAACCTGTTGTGCTACCATTACACCATAGGACAATTGCGGTGCAAAGATAGTGAATTTTGACCGTTTAGCCAAACTTTTTACCTCATTTTTATTATTAGTGGGTTGATTTTTCCAATTTGAATGCCATCACATCTCGAATTATTCCGGAAGTGATTGGTTTGCTCCCACAAACGAATTGAAAAAAGGGAATGGCAAATACTCGTCTGCCATCCACTTTTGTTATTTCGTTCAAGAAGAATACATTGGAAAAGAATGTTAGCGCACGAAGACTTTACTTCACAATCACCAACGAATAATTTTTCTTTCCCTTCTGAATGAGAAGATATTTTCCGGCTATCAGGTCATCGGTGGTAATCTGACGGTCGAATGCCATCAGCTTTTCCTTATTCAGCGATACGCCTCCCCCCTTAACGAGCTTACGCATCTCGCTCTTGCTTGGGAAGATTTGCATGCCTTCCTGATTGAAAACTTCCAAAGCGGGCTGCCCGAGTAAGTCTTTTGAAATTTCGTAATGCGGAACATCCTTGAACACATCGTTGAACGTCTGCTCATCGAGTTGCAGCAAATTTTCTTTCGTCGCCTTGCCAAAGAGGATTTGAGAAGCCGCAATAGCCATGTCGAGATCTGCTTGAGAGTGTACCATCCGCGTTACCTCCTCAGCCAAACGCCGCTGAAGGATACGTCGCCCGGGGTCTTGCTTGTGCTCTTCTGTAAGCGCATCGATGGTGGGTTTGTCCAACGAGGTGAAGATTTTGATATACTTCTCGGCATCATCGTCGCTCACGTTCAGCCAAAACTGATAGAACACATAAGGCGTCGTGCGGTTTCGGTCGAGCCAGATATTGCCACTCTCGGTCTTTCCAAACTTCTTTCCATCAGCTTTTGTAATGAGCGGGCAAGTCAGGCAGAATGCTTCCGCTTCCTGTCCCAGTGTCCTGCGGATGAGCTCCGTTCCCGTGGTCATGTTTCCCCACTGGTCGTTCCCCCCAAGCTGCAATTTCACACCGTATTTTTGGTATTGATAGAGGAAGTCGTAGCCCTGCAAGAGCTGATAGGTAAACTCGGTAAAGGAAAGTCCATCGCGTGCTTCTCCGTTCAGGCGCTTCTTCACACTGTCCTTTGCCATCATGTAATTGACGGTGATATGTTTTCCCACTTCGCGAGCAAAATCGAGGAAAGAAAAATCCTTCATCCAGTCGTAGTTGTTCACCATTTCCGCTTTATTAGGGGCATCGCCGTCGAAATCAAGGAATTTGCTCACTTGTTTCTTTATGGCTTCCTGATTGTGGTAAAGCGTTTCCGCATCGAGCAGGTTGCGTTCCTGACTTTTTCCGGATGGGTCGCCAATCATTCCCGTGGCTCCGCCCACCAACAGGTAAGGCTTATGACCACACAACTGTAGATGGCGCAACATCATGATGCCACAAAGGTGGCCTATGTGCAGAGAGTCGGCTGTGGGGTCTGTTCCCAAATATGCCGACACCATTTCCTTTTGCAGGAACTCTTCCGTACCGGGCATAATCTGAGCCAACATTCCGCGCCAACGAAGTTCTTCAACAAAGTTTTTCATCTATGAATGAGTTTGAAGCCGATAAAGGCTATATATTAATATATTTGGTGTTACGTTTCTTGTTATGGAACCGGATCGTATCCGCTTCCGCCCCACGGATTACAACGAAGGATGCGCCATATCGCCAATGCCAATCCTTTTATGGGTCCGTGCTTTAGCAAAGCCTGCCGGGCATATTCCGAGCAGGTGGGGGTAAACCTACAGGAAGGTGGCGTGAAGGGCGTGATGAAGCGTTGATAAAAAAGTATGGGTAACACCATAACTTTGGCGATTGCCCAGGATATGTCATGAATAAGTTGCTTATAAGTCATGCTTCTATCCTCCTCTGCGCTTTTATAAGCGTTCCCCAATGCGGAGAAGAAGGTTGCAAACGCTTGCCTCCACTTCCGCTGAGGTGTGCAACTCATTGTCGAGCCAAATCAGGGCGAGTCTTACCTGTCGTCCATCTTCTTCGTTTACTTTGTCAATCAGCGTGTATTTATTCTTTCTGTATGCCTCGCGAATTTGCCGTTTCACACGGTTGCGCTTCACGGCACGCTTGAAATGTTTTTTGGGGACGCTGATTAAAATCTTCACCGGAACGGCATCGCTTTCCTTTCCCTTATTGCAGGCTTGTTCGTCATTCGCCACCAGATAAACAGCCCTTAAAGGAAAAGCCGACAGTGACCGGCTTTTTCCTCCCATGAAGAGTTGGTCGATGTGTGTCTTGCTGCACAACCGCTCTTCCTTTCGCAAAGTGTATCTACGGGGAGCTGGTTTCATCTGTGGATTGTTTGTTATTGTGAGGGGGGGAAGGGAAATGTCCCACCTCACTTGTTTTCCTCAAGGAAGGCACGGAGCGCACCCGTCATGGAAGGATGTTTCTTCGATGGAGCTTCCAAATCGAGTCGATAACCTTGTGCTTCCACCTCTTTGGCGGTAGCAGGTCCGAAAGCAGCGATTTTAATATCGCCTTGCACAAAGTCGGGCATGTTCTTTTTTAATGCACGCACGCCTGTGGGACTGAAGAACACCAACATGTCGTAGTCGAAGTTTTTCTTCTCCTCTTCCGTGAGATCGTTGCTTACCGTGCGATACATCACACATTCCTTGTGCTTCAACTTATTGCTTGTAAGCAGCGAAGCTATGGCATCGTTGTGTACGGAGCTTTGTGGAACGAGGTATTTTTCCTCTTTATGCTTCACCATGGTAGGAATCAGACTGTCTATCTTGCCCGAATTTCCAAAGAACACCTTGCGTTTTCTGTATTGCACGTATTTCTGAATGTAGAGTGCTATGGTTTCTATGACGCAGAAATACTTCATTGTTTCCGGAATGGTGACGCGCATTTCCTGCGCGAGCTTAAAATAGTTATCAATTGCGTGGCGAGAAGTGAATACCACAGCAGAGTAGTCAAGTAAGTTTATCTTCTGCTGACGAAATTCTTTCGCGGAGAGTCCTTCTACTTTAAAGAAAGGACGGAAGTCAAATTCCACCTCCAGGTCTTTTGCTATGTCATAATAAGGTGACTTTTCGCTACCCGGTTTAGGCTGTGATATCAAGATCTTTTTTATCATCGCGTCTTAATAATTTATGGTCAAATAATTGCCTGTAAATGTCAAGATACCCACCAATGCCGTCAACGGCATCAATTCGAGTGCACAAAAGTACAAAATTATTTGCAGACTTGCCCCTGTTCTTTTGAAAAAGATGACAAAGCCTTGGTAAAAGGTAAGTATCTTGATAAAAACAATGACAAAAGCCACATAAATCATGGTATATTGTGTGGCGAGATGAAAATATATAAGGAGTAATACGACGGGAAAGATAAGCACCCCCTCCGCAGAGGTCAGGAAAAGACAAAGACGCGACCACCTCAAGTTGCGCTTTCGGTCGAAGAATACCCAATTCACTAATGAGTAAAGCAGGTGTTTCAATAAAAAATAGCCCAAGAAGACAGCCAGATAAATTCCAACTATTGCCAATTGGGAATCAAGAATATAAGTTCTGTCGCTCTGCGACCTCGTGAAAAGATAATAGGCTATGCTGAAAAGAAGGGCAGTCTGTAACACTAAAAAGAACTGAAATCGCACTTCATAGGCTGTTTCTGCCACCATTGAGCGACGATTAGGCATATGGAAAAGGCTCTTTATTTGGCGAACGATGAAGTGGCTCGACATCGAAGCCGCTATCATCGCCAAGGCGAAACACAGAAGTAAAGCTCCCGTTACAATATTATCGTTGCTTACGCTATAGGGAGCAGGGTCGCCCAAGACGCCATTACGTCTGAAAACGAACTCGGTACGAAAGTAAGGATTTCCCTTGAAATAGCCTTCTTCCCTAAAATCCACATCCGTGAGCTTAAAAGTCTTCTTTTCTTTCCGGCGCAACAAACTGCTCCCGGTGATAGTTTCCAAAGGAGTGGCTTCCGTTTGCTTCGTTCCACAGAGGGAATCATTGGTCGCCGGGGGTGTTTCCTTTCCTCCCCCCTTTGTCCAATGCTTTAACAGCGATTGAGTTGCTATGGTGTCGGTATTCGACATTTCTCAGATTATAATCCAAAAGCTTTCTTTATTTCCTCCACCCGGTCGAGCTTCTCCCATGTAAAGAGTTCCACTTCCATTTCCTTAGGTTCGTGGTAAAGACTGGTAAAGGTCTTTTTCTTCATTTCGTTTTTGCGCCCCATATGCCCATAGGCTGCCGTTTCCAAATAAATGGGTTGGCGGAGCTTCAACTGTCGCTCAATGGCTTTCGGACGAAGATCGAACATTTCCTGTATTTTCTGTGCTATTTCACCATCGCTAAATTTCACATGCGAGCGTCCGTAAGTATTCACATACACACTAACGGGGCGTGCCACACCGATGGCATAAGCCAATTGCACTAATATTTCATCGCTCACGCCTGCCGCCACCATATTCTTTGCGATGTAACGAGCCACGTAAGCTGCAGAGCGATCCACCTTCGAGGAATCCTTTCCTGAGAAAGCACCACCTCCGTGCGCACCTTTTCCACCATAAGTATCCACGATAATTTTCCGTCCTGTTAAGCCGGTGTCGCCGTGTGGACCCCCGATAACGAATTTCCCCGTTGGATTGACATAATAATTAATTTGATCATTGAAGAGTGCGAGTACTTTCTCCGACTTAATCTGTGCTTTTACGCGCGGAATAAGAATATCCAGCACATCCCGATGTATCTTCGCCAACATTTCTTCATCGGCTTTTCTCTGTGCCTCTTCCGAGTTGTTGGAAGGTTTTACGAAATCATCGTGTTGCGTGGACACAACGATTGCTACGATGCGCTGTGGAATGTCGTCGTCACTGTATTCCACCGTAACCTGACTCTTGGCATCCGGACGAAGATAAAGCATCTCCTTGCCTTCTTTTCTGATATCTGCCAACGTGCGCATGATGAGGTGAGCCAAATCAAGTGTTACAGGCATGTAGTTTTCCGTCTCGTTACATGCATAGCCAAACATCATTCCTTGATCACCTGCTCCTTGATTTTCGGCATCGTTCCTATCCACTCCGCGACGGATATCAGAGCTTTGCTCATGAATAGCAGAGAGAATGCCACAACTGTTGCCGTCAAATTGATATTCAGCTTTCGTATAACCTATTGCATTAATGGTGTTTCTGGTGATGGTAGAGATATCGATGTATTCCTTCGATCGAATTTCTCCCATGATAACTACTTGGCCGGTGGTATTGAATGTCTCAATCGCGCAACGGGAATTTTCATCATAAGCAAGGAATTGGTCTAACAACGCGTCGCTAATTTGGTCAGCCACTTTATCGGGATGTCCTTCCGACACCGATTCCGATGAGAATAAATATGCCATACTTTCTTTATTTTACTTTTACCTCTAACTATGAATTTGCAAAGTTACTGCAACTTAGTGGCAAAACAAAATAAAACGCAAAGATTTAGTTTTTATTAGAATCCCGTTACTTTTGAAAAAACACACAGCCACATTTCGTTTTTATGACCAAAAATTCGTACATTTGCCAATCATAAAATCATCATCTGTCATGGAGGACTTGATTCATTATTGCTGGAAACATAAGCTGTTTCCACTTGCCGAACTAAAAACCATTGAAGGGCAACCCATTGAGGTTATCGACACGGGGTTGCACAATCGCGATGCCGGTCCCGACTTCTTCAATGCAAAAGTGAAGATAGGGAAGACTTTATGGGTGGGAAACGTGGAAATACACGACAAGGCTTCCGATTGGTATCTGCACGGACACGAGAGGGATGTTCACTATAACAACGTGATTCTTCACATCGTGAAAGTTTCTGACACATTGGTGAGGAAACAAAACGGCGACACACCTCCGCAAATGGTACTGCCGGTTCCCGCATTGGTAAAGGAGCATTATAAGGAATTGCTGACCATGGAGAAGTATCCTCCCTGCTACAAAGTGATTCCAAGCCTGAGCCGACTGATGATTAACTCATGGATGAGCGCATTGCAGGTGGAGCGACTGGAACAACACACCCATGCCATCCTGCGAAGGGTTGCCGATTGTGGTGGAGACTGGGAGGCAGGCTATTTCGTTACGTTGGCTCGCAACTATGGTTTCGGCATTAATGGCGATGCTTTCGAGCAATGGGCAAAAAACCTTCCGTTACTTGCCGTGGCGCATCATCGCGACGATTTGTTTCAGACGGAAGCCATCTTCATGGGACAGGCGGGGTTATTGGAGCCCGACTCTATACCCGAACGGCATAGGGAAGAGGCATTGGCAGATGGCTATTTCGAGAAATTGCGGAGCGAATACAGATATTTGGCACACAAATTTTCCATGCGACCGATGGACAACAGTCAGTGGAAGTTTTTGCGACTGCGACCACAAAACTTCCCACACATACGCATCGCGCAATTGGCAAACCTCTACTATCAGCGCAAGGCAGGTTTGGCGGCACTCTTGGAATGTTCCGACATCGATAAACTCTCGGAACTGCTGCAAACGCAGGTAACGCCTTATTGGAGAACCCATTATACTTTTTGGGCAGAGAGCAAAGAAAGCAACAAGAGTTTGTCGAAGACCTCCCTACGTTTGCTTATCATCAACACCGTAATTCCCGTGCTTTTCGCATACGGAAAGCACAAATCATCGGAAAAGTTGTGCGACCGCGCCTTCGATTTCCTCGAAGCGTTGAAAGCTGAAGACAATCACATTGTGAGAATGTGGCAGGAAGTGGGACTGAAAGTGGAGAGTGCCGGCGACTCGCAGGCACTCATACAATTGAAAAAGGAATATTGCGATCGCAAGGATTGTCTGCGGTGCAGAATAGGATATGAATACTTAAAAACGAAATAAAATGAAAAGAAGCACCCAATACATTTACGAGACGCGCATGGAAGTGCGCGATTACGAGTGCGACATTCAAGGCATCGTGAACAACGCGCACTATCTTCACTACACCGAACATACGCGCCACTGCTTCATTCGGTCGTTAGGTATCAGTTTTGCCAAACTGCACGAGAAAGGAATCGACCCGGTTGTGGCACGCATGAAACTCGAATACAAGGTGCCACTCACCTGCGATGATGAGTTCATTTCCCGACTGGCGTTGAAAAAGGAAGGAGTGCGCTATGTTTTCACCCACGACCTTTACCGCGCCTCAGATGAGCGATTGTGCTTCCATGCCGAAGTTACATTGGTGATATTGATTAACGGAAAGATAGGCGAAAGCAAAGAGTACGACGATGCCTTCGCGAAAGTGCTTTAATGAATGTGCCTCCACAAAATAACAACTTGCCATCCATGAATCGGGAACTCCTCTATACCATCGCGCTGACACTCGTCAATCGATTTCATCTTTCAGATTTGCACGAACTCTATCAAAGAGCGGGGTCGGCAACCGCCATCATGGAGAACCGAAACAACATTCGCGACTTGTTTCCCGATGCATCGAATTATCTCGTTGAGGGATTGATGAATTTGGATAAAGGTGTGGAACGAGCGGAAAAAGAACTGGAATACGATGAAGCTCACCAAATAGAAGCCATCTGTCTGAACGACGATCGCTATCCGCAACGTATGCGGGAATGTGTGGATGCACCACTCGTTTTATACATGATGGGGAACGCCGACCTCAACCAACGTCATACTCTGAACATTGTGGGTACAAGGCGATGTACCCCTTACGGACAAGACATTATCCGAACATTTGTCAGGGAGTTGAGAACTCTTTGTCCGGAGGTTTTGATTTTCAGTGGACTGGCATACGGAATAGACATCTGTGCACATCGTTCTGCCCTCGAAAATGGTTTCGACACCGTGGGCGTTTTGGCGCATGGGCTTGATGACCTCTACCCCGGAACACATCGAGAGACAGCCGTAAATATGTTGAAACAGGGTGGATTGCTGACTGAATATATCACACATACACAGCCCAAGGCGCAGAACTTCGTGCAACGCAACCGCATTGTGGCAGGTTGTTCCGATGCCACTCTGCTCATAGAGTCGGCCAACAAGGGCGGAGGGCTCATCACATGTGGCATAGCGCGCAGTTACAACAGGGAGGTCTTCGCGTTTCCGGGCAGCATTGAAGCAGAATATAGCGAAGGTTGCAACCATCTCATCAGGGATAATCAAGCCGGACTCATCACCTCTGCAACCGACTTTGTAAAAGCTATGGGTTGGGAGGATGAACAAATGCTGATGAAAGCTCGTAAACAAGGCATAGAACGAACACTCTTCCCCGGATTGTCGGAAGAGGAACAAGCAGTGGTGGGCGTGCTTCAGAAAAACAACGACCTGCAAATTAATTTGCTTTCAGTCCAATCACATCTCCCTATCGCCCGACTTTCAGGGCTGCTTTTTGAATTGGAAATGAAAGGAGTGGTCAAAGCCATGGCAGGCGGTTGCTATCATCTGTTGGCATAAAATGTACCATGAGTCGCCCTCATATCATCAGTTCCGTAAGAAAGCCTCAACAATTTTTTCCTGTTCACGATAAAAACTTTTCTGTTCCATGTCGGTCGCTGCCGTAACCTGTTCCAAACTTGCTGTCAGGTTCTGCATTTCCCACGTAACGGAATACCCGGCTTGTTGCCTTGTCGCGATACATCGCTCCAATTCATACTTGGCTCCGGGCTTATTGTCGCGAAAGAGTAACTCAGCCAACTGAAAGCGCAGACGCTGTTTGAACTTCTCCTCACGCCGGGTAACGATGGCGCGACACAACAGGGCAATTCTCAGCTCACGAGCATCGGTCAGTTCCGCCAGTTTTTGGTAGAGATACGACTGATGGTGCTTGCGTAAAAGATGGCGATAGATGTTCACGGCTTTGTCTTTCTTCCCCATTATCGTGTAGATCACTGCCTTGTATCGCTGATTATTCATGTTGTACGGACTGTGCTTCAAGGCTTCGGCAAGTATCGGAGCTGCCTTCAAAGCCATTTCCGGGGTGGGATTGCCCTCCACTTCCTTAAACACTTTTCCCACGATGCGCATTCCCACCGACTGAACGGGATGTCCGTTGCTCTCGCCCCGCGTCCAATCGTCGTCGGTAAGTTTCTCTATTCCCCAATTCGTGATGAACTCCAGCATGGAGAACTTCGGGTCATGGTCGAAAACCAACAATGCAGCACGCATCATGGCAGACTGGCCACGCAAGTCTTTATCGTCCATCGTTGGATAAAGACGCAACAAACTCCTAAAAATCTTATAGGCTTCTTCCAGCTTTCGCTGTTGATAGCGCAACTTCATTACGTCGGTTCCCACCCAAAACATGGCTATCGTGGTGTAATGCCCTTTGTGCACGGCATACAGGGGCTGAATGGCGGCGTATGCTTCCTCTGTCTTCCCCTGTTTTCTAAGTTCGAATATATCTCTTACCTCCATCGCTTCGGTATTGGTTCATTCACAAAGATAATGAAAAAAACCGAAATCGCTAAGGATAAACTCGCTAATTTCGGATTTATCATCGTATCTTTGTCGAAAAAATAAGGACAGAATGAAATATTTACTCGTATCGGATATTCACGGTTGCCTGCCGGCTTTGCAGACCGTGCTGAAGTTTTACGATGAGTTGGGCTGCGATATGCTTTGCATTCTTGGCGACATCCTGAACTACGGTCCGCGCAACGCGGTTCCGGAAGGACTGGACGCAAAGGGAATAGCAGAGTTGCTCAACGCGCATGCCGAGCACATCGTGGCAGTTCGAGGCAATTGTGAAAGCGAGGTTGATCAGATGCTGCTTCGCTTTCCCATTCTTGCCGATTATCTGCTCTTGGTAGATGAGGGGAAGAAGCTCTTCCTGACGCACGGACACATCTATAATAAGGAGAAAATGCCACCCGGAAGATTCGATGCCGTTGTTTATGGGCACACGCATCTTTGGGAATTGACGCCGAAAGAGGGCACGCTGATTTGCAACACGGGGTCGATTACTTTTCCAAAGCAGGGGAAAGAACCCACGTTCATGACTTACGAGCGTGGGGTGTTCACCGTTTACAACCTGAATGGCGAGCAACTGACTGAGAAATCCATACCGGTCGTTGGAAGATAAAGTCGCCGGGGAAGCTCAAGAATTACGGAAAACAAGCCGTATCTCCATGTTTTGTTTTCTGACGATTGTTTGGTTTTTTCTTACTTCATACCGATTGAACTGCTCAAACAAACACGACGAGAAATTCAAGAAAAAACCATTGATTTGCAAAAGCTAAGCTATCGCAATCCAAAAGCTAAGCTTTTGCATCGTAAAAGGTAAGCTTTTGAGTCGCAAAAGGTAAGCTTTTGAAACCCCTTTTGTAAACATCTGATTATCAGTGGGTTTCATCGTGCAAAATTTTCCATTCCAATGTTGTGCTTTTCAGCCTGTTGCTCATTGCCGCAAAGTGCCGGGCAACCGAGCATTTTCCCTCTCTGTGGGGAGTCGTTGCCCATCGTAATCGAATCGTTGGGAGCAATAACACATCATCTCAAATCGGTCATGGAAAACCAACGATAAACAATGGTTTCATCATCGAATGACCGGTTTGAGATGAATCGTTTTCATGAAAGTCCGTCAACATCAGCCGTTGCCTGAATTTCGATAAAGAAACGAGGCAATCAACTTAAGTTCCCGGAACATCTAACAGGTGTATAACAACTGGATAAGAGTTTGCCCCACAGCCTGCAAGGTGGCCTTGTCGATGTGTTCCATCGTGTCGTTCACCGTGTGCCATGTGGGTCCGAACGTACTCTGCGGACAATCCGGATAATAAGGAATGATGTCGATGGTGGGAATGTTTGCATTTCGGTTCATGGGATAATGGTCATCGGTAATCATTCCCCCATCAGCATCGGGGAAATAGCTCCCATATCCGGCTACTTTGGCTGCAGCCCAAACCATATCCACCACAGAGGCAGCAAATTGTTTGGAGATGCCCTCGCGATAGAACTGTGCTGCTTCGCCACCCACCATGTCCAGCAAGACGGCAAATTCCGGGCGGAAGCCCTGTGGGAGGTTCAGCGAGAAGTAAGTGGAGCCCAACGCCCAGCTGTCGCCAGTATCCTGAAAGTTGGTTTCCCACTGCGGAATGCCCCAGTCTTCGGCATCGAAGCATACGAAATCCACACCGATGTTCAAACTGCTGTCTGCCTGCAACAGGCGCGCCACCTCAATCATCACCGCCACTCCGGAAGCTCCATCATTGGCAGCCATGACCGGTTTCTTGTGATTGGCGGAGTCCGGGTCGTTGTCTGCCCACGGACGACTGTCCCAATGTGCGCAAAGCATCACGCGACGCTGCGCCTGCGGATTGTAGGAAGCAAGGATGTTGGTTGATTTTAGCAGAGTTCCGTCGTAGCCTTTCAAGTCGGCTTTCTGCGTCATCACTTCGCAACCGTATTGTTTGAACTTGCTGATAATCCACTGTTCGCACCGGTCGTGCGCTGCCGAGTTCATGACGCGAGGTCCGAACGCGCATTGCGCTGCAGTGAAAGCATAGGCGGAATCGGGGTTAAACTTTATATCAACAGGCTTCTCAACAGCCATTGTGTCGATATCAGACGAATTATCGTTCTTCTTTCGGTTGCAACCGGAAATGAAGAGAACGAACAACGTAACGGCAGTAATGCCGAGAAAAAGTTTCATTTTCATATTGTTTGTATCCGATTTTCCCCATGAAAGGGGACGTTTGTTCGATGGTGATATTTTATAGTTGATGTATGACACGCGACAGATAGGCAAAAGACCTCTTCTTCGCTTCAGCTTCAATGGCAAAAAGGCTTGGAAAAGTCTTCATCGGCTGTTTCTTACCGCCTGCACCTGCGTCATGACGCGCAGCCAGTTGCCACCCCAAATCCTCTCAATGTCGCGCTCGCTGAATTTTCTGCGGAGCAGATGAAGTGTGAAATTAATCATTTCGCCGGCATGAGCCATACCGCACACGCAGCCATCGCCGTCGAAGTCGGTGCCCAATCCCACATGGTCGATGCCCATGACATCGATGGCATGTTCCAAATGAGCGAGCACATCGAGGATAGTCGCCTCGCCTTGCTTGGTCAGAAATCCCTTATAAAGGGTGATGTGAGCCACTCCGCCCTTCCGAGCCAAAGCTCGAAGTTGTTCATCGGTGAGGTTGCGTGGCACATCGCACAACGACTTGCAATTGGAATGGCTGCAAACAATGGGCTGTTCGCTGATTTCGAGCGCGTCGTAGAAGCTCTTCTCTGCCCCATGGCTCAAGTCCACCATGATGCCCTGTTTGTTCATCTCTTGGATGACCTCAATGCCGAACTTGCTGACGCCGCCATGCAGGTTGCTGCCTCGTGCCGAATCGCAGATATCGTTGTCGCCATTGTGACAAAGCGTGATATAGGTTACGCCTCGTTGGGCAAAGTGTTTCACGTTCTCCAACCGATGTTCCAAGGCCAACCCATTTTCAATGGCAAGCATGATGCTGTGCCTGCCCTTTCGCTTATCTTCATAAAGATCGGATGGTGTGCGAGCAATACTCAGATAACGACTGTTCCGCTTCACTATCTGCTCTATCTTGTCAAAGATGAGGTCGGCGTAGGTCGATGGTGAAAGCCGGTCGATGACCTCGCTCAACTCGGGATTATATTTTTTCAAACCTGCCACATCAATCTTCGATGAGAAAGTCTCGCCGATACGAGGCTGTGGCAAATAAGCTGCCATCGTTACAGCATCCTGTCTGCCTTCCGACATTTTGTGAAGGTCGTAAAGAACACGCGGATCGCGTTTGCCGAAGTCTATGCCTTGAGGGAAGAACATCGGAGTGTCGCAATGGGTGTCGAGCGTGAGTACGCGTTCATGCAATTGCTTTGCGATATAAAAGTTACCGGCTTGTCCCACAAACCATTTGAAGAGCTTTTGCCCTTCCGCACCCAACCATTCCGGATGCCATTGCACGCCAATGATGGGCTTAAATTCTGAGCTTTCCATTGCCTCAATCACGCCATCGGGGGCAAAGGCTGTCGCGTGAAATCGGCTGCCGGTATCTCTTATCGCTTGATGATGATCGGAATTGACATAGATTTTCTCCTCTTTATATATGGCTTTGAGGATGGACTCGGGACTCAACACGACGCTATGGGTCGGTTCGGAGAAATCGGCATCTTGAGAATGGCGGATGGTTGCCGGCTGCAACGCGGTTATGTTCTTGGATTTGACAAACTTTTTCTCTACGGTCTCTTCTTTCTTAATATAGGGGTCATAGATATGTTGTTGCACTTTCCCTCCCAATACGGTTGCCAATACTTGCATGCCTCGGCAAACGCCCATGATTGGTATCTGACGATTGTATGCCAAACGAGTAATCAGCAGTTCCGGAAGATCGCGCTTATTGTTGATGTGCCCAATAGAGAGCGATGGCTCCTCGTTGCCCCAGAGCGGATTTAAATCAGCCCCACCTGTGAGCAATAGTCCGTCGATATGCTGGAGCATGTTTACCAACACACGCTTATCGGTAATGGGAGGAAGCAGAAAAGGCGTGCCTCCGGCAGCGATGATTTGTTTATGGAATAACTCTCTCACGCTAACATCGGTGTTGGAGATGTTCGTCATGATGCCAATAACCGGCTGACGGCTTCCCTCCGGATAGCTTGCGTATATTTCTTCTAAATGTGATTCTAAGTTATAGTTCATTCCTTTCGTATGGTTATAGAGCAATGTGCGCATTGATGCAAGGCAACATCACGCAGTTCCTCCGGTCAGACAGAGAGAAAGACGAGACTTGCTCGGCAATGGCAATATGAACGAAACGGATATTATCGCAGTTTGCGTGAAACGGTCGCCGTGTCATCCGCAATTGCTATTGCCTACTTATCAATATAGATGGGGATTTCACGCTTAATACTCTGCTCCAGCGAGATAAGGGTCTCTGTTGATACGACACCGGGGATGGTTTGCAACTGATTGTTGAGCAGGTTCATCAACTGCTCGTTATCTTTTGCGTAAAGTTTCACCAGCATGGTATAGGGACCAGTCGTAAAATGACATTCTATAATCTCCGGAATGGCACTCATGCGCTCCACCACATCCTTATACATAGAACCTCTCTCCAAGTTAAGACCTATATAAGTACAGGTCGTATAACCCAGACTCTTAGGGTTGATGCAGAAGCTGCTGCCGGTTATTACGCCATTTTCAATAAGGTGTTGCACACGCTGATGAATGGCAGCACGCGACACTCCGCACTCCGCAGCTACGTCCTTGAAGGGAATTCGGGCATTATGCGAGAGAATACCGAGAATTTTCTTGTCTAAATTGTCTATCTTATCCATTGCATTGAGGTTTTGTTCTTGTTTGAAACAAGTTAGTTCTATGTTTACATTTTGAAAGCAAAAGTAGGAAATTTAATTGATACAAGCAACAAAAAGAAAGACAAAATACGCTCAAGGGCACATTTTGTCTATTCTTTCGTTAAGTTCGGCTTTTCCGAAACACTTCCATAATTATTTTTTCGCTTTTCTTTGCACCGGTTTCTTGGGAGCTGCTTGCTCTGTTTTCTCTACGATGCCTTGCAATTCGAGTGTGAAGATGAGCACGGAATAAGGTGCGATGTCGCTGCCGGCTCCTCGTTCGCCGTAAGCAAGCTCTTGAGGAACATAGATTTCCCATTTCGATCCAACGGGCATAAGTGTCAGTGCCTCTGCCCAACCTTTGATAAGACCACCCACGCCGAAGGTGTCGTTGGGCGTTCCATGACGAGATGTGGCATCAAACACCTTTCCATCGAGTGTACGACCTTCATAAACTACCGTTACTTTGTCGTCTTTCGTAGGTATTTTGCCTGTTCCCTTGGTCAAGATCTTGTATTGTAATCCGCTGGGAAGGGTTACAACGCCCGGTTTTCTCTTGTTTTCCGCAAGGAATTGCTCACCTTTCTCTCTCGTAGCCTTGTTTTTTTGCTCTTTTAGTTCTTGTTGTTTTTTCTGAAAGAGCTGCTCTGCCGCACTTTGTTTGAAAAGAGTAGAATCTTTTTCCAACGAGGCGATGAAACCCTTGAACAGCATATTGTCATCTATGGTTTGAGCGGTTCCTTCGAACTGCTTTGCTATTCCGGGCAACATGCTATTACTCACCTGCATGGCTATTTGCATTCCAGCCACGTAGGGTGAGAAGTTGGCTTCTTTTCGTTTGGCAATACCTTCTTTCAAACCACGCATAAACTCGGGCATCTGCTCTTTTGTAACCCCAAACTGGCTTGCGAGGTAGCCTTCCAATCCGCGTGTCATCGCCATACCGGCTACATAGCTGAGTGTATCAGACGCATTTGTGAGGCAAATACTCTCTGCCACAGCCACGTTCTCAGATTGGTTTTTCTTCACTTTCTTCTTGTTCTGGGCATTTGCGGTACTGAAACATGCACCGGCGAATAATATCAATGCCATCCAAACGATCTTTTTCATAACACTTTCGGATAAATAAAATTCTTATATGAATCTATAAAAACTCCTCAATGGGGTGATTAAAAAATGATAAGGAAAGTGGATTGGAACCACTATCGTTCCCAATCCACTTTATTGGCTTTTCCGTTCGCAACAGATTACTGAACCGTTGCAGCCTGGGGCTGACCTCCCGCCGGTGCTTTCTCAATGGAGAGCAATTCAACGGTGAAGATCAATGTTGAGAAAGGCTTCAGGTCAGGACTTGGCTGACGAGATCCGTAGCCTGCTGAGTAGGGAATATAGATTTCCCATTTAGAACCCACGGTCATGTTTGTCAGAGCTTCGGTGAATCCCGGCACAGCACTTCCCACCGGCATGGTGGCTCCATCGCGCTGATCGAACACTTTTCCTTCGATATTCTTACCCACATAGTTGATTTTTACCATATCGGAAGATTTTGGTTTCGCACCTGTTCCGGGCTTGATTTCCTTGTAATATACGCCTTGTTTCAAAGCCTTTACGCCTGCTGCCTTAGCGATCTTCGTCATGTAGGCATCGTTCTTTTTCTTGTTGGCGCCGTATGTCTTCTCGGCACTCTTTGCCTGAATATTCTCTGCCACCTTTTGCTCAACATCGCGTGCTTTCTCGATTGTCATTTTCTGACCTTTTCCCTTGGCACTGGCAGCGAAGCCCGCGAGGAAGTTGTTCAAAGAGATAGTCTGCGTGGAGTCTTCTCCAAAGATGCTCTTATTAATTTGATTCTTGATGACCATGTTCATGTTCATGCCGACACCCACACCGGCATTGTAAGCTGCCTTTTTCTTGTCGTCCATGCTCTTGGCACCATCGTTCATACCTTTGATAAACTCATCAACGTAAGCAGTATCAATGTTCATTTGCTGAAGATATTGCTTCACGTTCTGTCCTTGGTCAATACCGAAAGCATAGCTCAAAGAATCGACATCCGACTTCAAATCGTCTTTTGGAGCACCGGAATTTCCGCATGAGGTAAATCCCACAGCTGCAACGGTCAATGCAGCCACAATAGTTAGTTTTTTCATTTCTCTATAAAATTTAGTAATTACAATGTTTTCTCTTAGTCGCTATCTCCCACCTGCACAGCAGTGGCGAGAGTATGATGTATTTTACAGCACCTCAAGTAGTTCCACCACGAAGATGAGTGCCGCGAATGGAGGAATGGAAGCTCCTGCACCGCGTTCGCCGTAACCGAGATGATATGGTATGAAGAAGCGATATTTGGCACCTTCGCCCATCAGCTGCACTCCTTCCGTCCAGCCGGCAATCACTTGGTTCAGACCGAATGTGGCAGGTGTTCCGCGGTCATAGGAACTATCGAATTTGGTACCATCAACCAGTGTTCCCTCATAATGACATTTCACCTGTGAGGTGGCATTCGGCTTCTTGCCGTTTCCTTCTTTTATTATCTCATATTGAAGTCCGGAAGGCAATACTGTTACATTCTCTTTCTTCGCGTTTTCGGCGAGGAAATCTTCTCCTATCGCCTTAGCTGCTTTGCCGGCTTCTTCGGCAGCAGCCTTTTGCTTTGCTTCCTGCTCGGCAAAGAAGTTATTAACGAGCGTCTGCGCTTCCTTGTTGCTTACTTTCAAGTCGTTACCTGCTATAACATCCTTGATGGCCTGTGCGAAGTCATCGATATTCAGGTTAGCCGCTCCCATTCCGGAAAGCTGTGTACCGATACCAATGCCCAGGGCATAGCTTAATTTGTCCATTGATTTTCTTTCTGTTTATAATAATTTAATTTGCAAAGATACTATTTTTAGAAGATAGAATAGCATTTATCTAATTTAAAATTATTAAATTTGTGGTGTTGAATGTTTACGAACCGAATTAAAAGGATTTTGTGGATGGAATCGCACGTCTCAACGCCCGGAAACGCCCGGTAGGTTTCTAATCTCCAATTCCTCAACCAAAAATATGTGATTATGAAGAAAATAGTATTCCTCACCGGAGCCGGCATGTCGGTGGAAAGTGGTTTCAAGACCTTTCGGGGCAGCGATGGATTATGGGAGAATTACCCTGTGGAGCAGGTGGCTTCGCACGAAGGCTGGGAGGCTGACCCAACGCTCGTTACCAACTTTTACAACATGTTGCGAAAAAAGCTCTATGCCGCTCAGCCCAATGAGGGGCACAAACTCATTCAATCACTGGAAAAAGATTACCGGGTAACGGTGATTACCCAAAACGTGGACAACCTGCACGAGAAAGCCGGCTCTACGAACGTGATACACCTGCACGGAGAACTTACAAAAGTCTGCTCGAGTCGCGATCCTTACAACCCCGCTTACATTCAGGAGCTTGATGCAGACCACTGCGAGGTGGTTCCGGGAACGAAAGCGGACGACGGAAGTTTACTCCGACCCTTCATCGTGTTCTTCGGAGAGAGCGTTCCAATGATAGAACCTGCTGCGGTGGAAACCGGCGAGGCGGATATATTCGTTATCATCGGCACATCGCTCAACGTTTATCCGGCAGCCGGTCTCATACAGTACACGCGTCCCGGTACGCCTATTTACCTCATCGACCCGAACGAGGTGATGCGGAATGGCTACAGAAATGTTACCGTCATTCAGAAGGGTGCGAGCGAGGGAATGAAAGAACTGATTTCAAAACTGTAAATAACAAAAGCAAATAAAAAACCGGATGGCTCTCGCCTTACACAATGATAAAGATGAAACGATTATTCAGAATACTGTTGGTCATCTTCTCGCTCGTCGTTATTACCATTGGCGGCACGTCGGTCTATATGCTCAGATATTCCTTGTGGGTGAAAACTCACGGACACGCGAGCAGATGGAAGCGGATGTATGCGGATTATCCCCAATTACGCCCATGGATGGACTCCATCAAGAGCAATGCCGCACTGAAAGATACGGTCATCCTACTTTCAAACGGATTGAAGAGCCATGCTTTCTATCTGCGGAACGACTCGGCAATGGGCAGAAGTGCGATTTGCATTCACGGCTATAAGGACAATGCCTTGGGTATGTTGCAGATTGCCTATATATATAATAAGGTGATGAGAATGAATGTGTTGCTCCCCGACCTGCACGCGCACGGCACAAGTGAGGGCAAAGATGTGCAAATGGGATGGAAAGACCGACTGGACGTGGAAGAATGGATACCCCTTGCCGAAAAAATGTTTCGCGAAAGCGGAAGAGAATCGAAGATGGTCATTCACGGAATATCAATGGGTGCCGCCACAACAATGAACATCTCCGGCGACACGACTCCCGATTATGTGAAATGTTTTATCGAGGATTGTGGCTACACAAGTGTGTGGGACGAGTTCAGCGACCAACTGAAAGCGCAATTTGGTTTGCCGGACTTCCCACTGATGTACACCTCCTCGGCACTCTGCCGAATAAAATACGGTTGGACGTTCGGCGAAGCCGCTCCACTCGGGCAGGTGGCGAAATGCCACAAGCCCATGTTGTTCATCCATGGTGATGCCGATGATTTCGTGCCTTCATGGATGGTTCATCCGCTCTTCAAGGCTAAGCCTCAACCCAAAGAACTATGGATTACCAAAGGAACGAAACATGCGGAGAGTTATAAAGATTATCCGGAAGAATACACCCGGAAAGTAGCTGCGTTTGCAAACCGATATTTCCGAAAGTAGCGCGATGGTTGTAAAAACAATTCATAACCTGTAAGTAAAAGCTAAGCGATTGCATTCCAAAAGCTAAGCTTTCGTCTCGCAAAAGCTAAGCGATTGCACTTCAAAAGCTAGGCTTTTGCAAGGCAAAAACTAAAGTTCTGATTATCAGTGCTTTACTATTGTGGTGTTATCTTCTGCGATTGTAAGTTTTTTTCATCCGAACGCAATCGTCTTTCTTTCGTCTCTCTATTTCATGGAGTCGCCGGTGAACTGCAGGGGGAGCAAGTCCTTCACCGATTCCACCACGTAAATCTTATCCTTTCCATAGAGCAGAATGCGGACGGATTGTTCATAGCGAGCTTCCACCTCCAATATCACTTGTCGGCAAGCACCACAAGGAACGATGGGACTATTGGTCAGACAGCCACCGCTCCGTGCAGCAATGGCAAGCATGGCAATAGCTTGGTCGGGACGTTGCGACTGAGCCGCAAAAATGGCAGAACGCTCGGCACAAAGTCCGGAGGGATAGGCGGCGTTTTCTTGGTTGGCACCCATCACCACTTCACCGTCTGCCAACAACAAGGCTGCTCCCACCGCGAAATGACTGTAAGGCGAATAGCTGTGCGCCGTTGCCTTGATTGCCGTCCGGACAAGAAGCTGTTCCTGTTCGGACAATTCCTCGATTTGGCAACATCCTATTTTAATGTTGATGTCGATGGTTTTCATTGTCTGTTTTTTCTGTTCTTAATTATTTCTCCGCATATTCGTAACAGCCGATATCGGGCTTCTCATCGCGCGGCAGTCCGTCACAATCCACGCCGCTCATACCGTTTGGAAGTGCTTTCCCGGCATTTCGGGCTATCGACTTCTCGCTGAGATGGAAATCATAGAATTGCTTTTCCGCATCAATCTTGCGAAAATGCTTCATGCCCGTTCCCATCGTATCGGCAGGCTCTTCCCAAATCACGTTCAGATATCGAGTCTCGTCCGGTTTCTCTGGTTTTTTCGTACGCAATATGCTGTGTTCAAACTTATAGTTCCTTGGCGCGTCTTTCAAGAAATCCCATACAATCACATCATCGGCATAACCGGTAACCAGCGTGTTGTAAGCATCAAATCGCAACAGCGGATAAGACGTGCCCACTTTCTCCGTACCCAAGTGCAGCGCTGCTCCCCGTCCTGAATCGAAAGGATAGAACTGGGCGAGCGTGCAGTGCGCCATCGTAACGCTTCCACCAAAGAAAGCCGCACAGTCGTTGAGTGTGTTCGTGATTTGCGTGTTGCTTATGTCCAACTTGCAATTGGTTGCCAAAAGCCCATAGCCCTGACAGTTGTGCACAATGGAGTTGCTTAGAGTCAGCTTGGTTCGTGAAACGTCCGAAGAGTCGCAAACCACACCGTTGTAAGCAGAATGTATATCGGCATAAGCAATGGCGTTGTCATAGGAAGAAGTGTGGAAACGAATGCCTTGCCACTGTCCGCTGACTCGGTCGTAGGGCAGATAATCGAACATTTTGTCCAAGCGGTCGCCTCGCAACGTTACTTTTTCTTCCGGCGTCCCCACCACCTTCAATTGTCCGTACACGTCTATTCCGGCACGATTGGAGAAATAGAGCGTCGTACCTGCTGCGATTGTGAGTGTGGCTCCCTCAGCCACTTTCAGCAATCCCTGAACAACAATGGGCTTTCTGCCTTGCAAGGTCTTGTCAGTGGTGATTTCCTCTCCCTTAAGCAGTTCTGCGTCCCAACTGTAAGCTTTGAGATTTACTTTTTGCTGAACGCCACTTTCAAGCGTAAAAATCAGATTATCTTCCACCAATCGAGGCTCTGCACCCCCATTCTCCGGAGAAGTCAATTCCACAAACACTTGGATGCTGTCCTTGTTTCTCACCTCAAAATCGTTCGCCTGATAGCCATTTGCCTGTCCAAGATAAATACCGTCCACGTTTACCCTGAATCCCGTTTGATTGCCTTGCTCCAAACGCACGTTCGACAGTCTGATACCAACGCCCGAATGATTGTAAACCCGAAAAGTCTTGGTGGGTGTCGGCACCTTTGAGAAGGTGGTATCCAGTCGCAACGTATCCACCGAGAAAGACAGTTGCTTATCGGTGGATGTCGTAAACGAATCATCGTCAGTGCAAGCCACGAGCAACCCCATGACAAGCAACCATCCCCCCATTATGATTTGGTTTATATTCCTCATACAAGTTTCTAACGCAAAAAGTGCCGTTTTATTGTTTTTGTCTCCCTTCCATTGAGCGGTTTTCTTTATTTGTAAATCAGCGTTGTCAGCTTCTCTGCCCCAAACAAGTCGTTTGCCACAGCTTGAATGTCTTCTGCGGTAATCGTATCTATCTGGTCGTAAAGCTCTTCGATGTGTCTCTCTTGTCCGTAATGCAGATAACTGCGACCAAAACCGAGCGCGAAGTTCTCCTTGTTGTCCGAAGCAATGCCTATTTGTCCTTTGATTTGTCGTTTGGCAACAGCCAGCTCTTCCGGGGTGAGCCGCTCAAACATGAACCGGTCCAGTTCTTTCCTCACCAATTCCGAACATTGCTCAACCTCCTTGGAATCGCAACCAAAGTAAATGCCCCACAAACCCACTGCGCTGAAAGCCGACATGAAACTTTCCACCGTATAAACCAATCCCGAATTTTCGCGAAGCGATAGGTTCAGGCGCGCGTTCATGCCCGGTCCGCCGAGCATATTGTTCAACAAATACAACGCCAAACGATGCTTATCGTGAATGCTGTATGCGCGATTGCCCATCATTACATGAGACTGATGGGTCTTTTTGTGTACGATAATGTTCGATGGACGATAGGGAAAGACTATCTCTTTGGCAACCATCGTGGCATCTTCTTGTGGAAAAAGCGAATCGGA
Source organism: Prevotella brunnea (assembly GCF_008016795.1). Taxonomy (GTDB): domain Bacteria; phylum Bacteroidota; class Bacteroidia; order Bacteroidales; family Bacteroidaceae; genus Prevotella; species Prevotella brunnea. The sequence goes on along the minus strand of NZ_SDIK01000053.1, from coordinate 42,317 downwards.
GCTGTGCCATCGCACATCTTTGGTAAACTTTCGCAATGTCTCCACCGCGTCCTCGAATGCCACATCTCCATAAATATAGAACACACAGTTGTCGGGACGATAGAACTTGTCGGTAAATCGTTGCGCATCCCGGGTCGTAAACGAACGAACGGTCTTCGTTGTGCCCAAAATACTGTGTCCCAAAGGGTGATTTTTGAAGACAATGTTTTCGAATTCATCATAAATCAACTCTGCGGGGCTGTCGTTATACAATTCTATCTCGTCGCAGATCACTTCCACCTCCTTGTCAATTTCCGTCTGTGGGTAAGTGCTGCGAAACACTATGTCGGAAAGCAGGTCGGCAGCGAGAGTGAAATGTTCCTTGAGGATGGCAGAATAAAACACCGTGTCTGTCTTCGTGGTGAAAGCATTTAAGTCGCCGCCCACGTTTTCCAGACAATTTATAATGTCAAGACTGCTTCTTCGCTCTGTCCCTTTGAACGTAACGTGTTCGCAGAAGTGAGCGATGCCCTCTTCTCCCTCATCTTCATTTCCTGTTCCCGCATTGATTTCATAGCCACAATAGACCACCTGTGACTCGGAAGGCAAATGAATGATTCGCAAACCGTTTTCCAACTTCGCCGTATTATATTTCATGATGGCTGCAAAATTACTGATTTTCTTTTTGAAATGTGTCCGATTTGTACTATATTTGCACACTGAACTCTCAGTCTTCAGTAGATTCTGAAATTATTTTGTCTGAGGTAATAATTGAAAAAGCTAATCATCCATGCGCAAGATTATAGGAATTGGTGAAACTATTCTTGATATTTTTTTCAAAAACGGTCAGCCGATAGGAGCTTATCCGGGAGGTTCCACGTTCAATGCCATGATTTCCCTTGGGCGATCGGGCATGGAAACGACATTCATCAGTGAGGTGGGGGACGACCGAGTGGGCGATTTCATCAAACGTTTCCTGATTGAAAACGGTGTGAATGCCGAGCGAGTAACCGCGTTTCCGGGTTCTAAATCACCTGTTTCCTTGGCTTTTCTCAACGAACGAAATGATGCGGAATACATTTTCTACAAGGATCACCCACACGATCGTTTGGAATTTCCTTTGCCCGACATACATTCCGACGATATAGTGCTCTTCGGTTCTTACTATGCGCTCAATCCCGTGATTCGGCAGCAGGTGGTAAGTCTTTTGGAACTTGCTCGCTCGCGCGGAGCCATTATCTACTATGATGTAAATTTTCGTTCTTCTCATGTGGGAGAAGTTATCAAGCTCACCCCAAATCTCCTTGAAAACCTTGATTACGCCGACATCGTGCGTGGCAGTAAGGAAGATTTTGTAAATCTTTACAAGAAAGACGATGCCGAGAAAGTCTATAATTCCGATATATCTTTCTACTGTAAGCGGTTCATCTACACCGATGGAGCGCGCCCCATAGAGGTAAGAGGCGAGAATGGGTTTAAGAAAAGTTACGAAATGCAGAGCATCGACACGGTAAGTACCGTGGGAGCAGGCGACAATTTCAATGCCGGCTTTATTTTCGGACTGATAAAACACGGCATTACTCGCGAGGACTTGGAACGCGGACTCGCTGAAGCGCAATGGGACAAGCTGATTGCTTGTGCGCAAGCCTTCGCCGCAGACTGCTGTAAGGACATCTACAACTATGTAAGCAAAGAGTTCGGAGCATCCGTTCAACAGAGTTGAAAACGATATTAATAAAACAATAAATATGATAGAAATAACAAAAAACGTTTACTATGTAGGGGTAAACGATCGCAACAAAGCAAAGTTTGAGGGATTGTGGCCATTACCTAACGGCGTAACCTACAATTCTTATCTCATAGACGACGAGAAAGTTATCCTCGTTGAAACAGTGGAAGCTGATTTCTTCATACAGTTCATAGAGAACATACGCGAGGTAATCGGCGACAGAAAGATAGATTATTTAATCGTGCACCACATGGAACCCGATCATTCGGGTAGCATGGCATTGCTGAAAAAGTACTATCCCGACATTCAAGTCATTGGAAACAAGAAGACGTTTGACATGATGTCAGGCTTTTACGGAATAAAGAAAAATGTCATAGAGGTGAAAGACCGCGAGACGCTTCAATTGGGAAAACATAACTTTGAGTTCTTCATGACCCCCATGGTGCACTGGCCCGAGACCATGATGACACTCTACAAGGGCGAGGAGTCGGTACTTTTCACCGGAGACGCGTTCGGCTGTTTCGGAGCGTTGAATGGTGGTTTCATCGACAAGGACATAAACATAGAGCCTTACTGGAGCGAGATGCGGCGCTACTATTCGAACATTGTGGGAAAATACGGCATCCCCGTGCAAAACGCCTTGAAGAAATTGGCTTCCGAACATTTCGATTATATCTGCACCACCCACGGACCCATATGGAACGAATGTGCAGAAAAGGTGGTAAACCTATACGACAAGATGTCAAAATACGAAACGGAACCGGGCTTGGTCATCTGCTATGGTACAATGTATGGCAACACCGAGCGCATGGCGGAGCAGATAGCGCGTGCTGCTTCATTGGCAGGTGTGAAGAATATCGTGATGTACAATATCTCAAAAACCCACCACAGCTACATCATCAGCGACATCTTCCGTTATCGAGGTTTGATTCTCGGCGCGCCGACCTACAACAACGGACTTTATCACGAGATGGAAGTGCTGCTCTCCGAGATAGCGAACCGCGACATAAAGAACCGGTATTTCGGTTGGTTCGGCTCTTACAGCTGGGCATCTCGCGCCGTTCACGCCATCGGGGAATGGAACGACAAGCGCGCACACTTCGAGAAAGTGGGCGAACCGGTTGAGATGCGGCAGGCACTCGACGAAGCCACGAAGACAGAATGTTGGAGGCTGGGACGCGAGATGGCGGCGAAATTGTTGAAAGACAACTAATCGGCTGTGCTTATAAGAATGAACACTGCCACCATGCAGTCGCGGGTAATAGAGTTTCTGCGATTGCCCTTGGTGATGTTGGTATTGTTCGGTCATTGCAATTTTCACGGTGCAAGCGAGGCGTGGAATGTCCTTTGGACGGAAAGCAACTCTGCCATTGCACCCTCCATCCCTTCCGTGGGAACAATCATCGACTTAATATCGGGTTCGTTGGCTCCGCTGGCGAACCCTTTTTTCTTTTTCATCAGTGGCGTGCTGTTCTATCGTGAGCCACCTTTTCCCGGTCGCTGTATCTTCATAAATTACGCCATAGATGCTTTTCACTGCTGACTCCCTATCTGCTTTGGAATCTTATGTTCCTCTTTATCATTTATGTCGGCGAACGTCTCGTTCCCGGTTGGACACCCATCATTGACAAACCACTTGTCGATTTCTCTTTCTCTGATTGGCTGTGGGCGTTCTGGGACACCGCCAAAATCGGCAATCAAGGCGGATTGCACTCCCCGATGGTTCTACAGTTCTGGTTCATCCGCGACCTGATGGTCATTTCTCTGCTGTCGCCGATTATTTATCTCGCATTAAAACCTCTGACCGCTCTTCGCGAAGAGATACCTGCCATCCTGCTCATCGCCTTGCTCATTGTCTCAAGATGGGTGAACGACGTGCCCGGACTGAGCTTCCAAGGACTTCTTTTCTTTTCTTTCGGTGGCTACTTCTCCATCAGGAAAAAGTCGTTCACCGACGTGATGCTTCCCCTGAAGTGGGTGGGCTTGTTTTTCGCGCTTTTCGCTTGGCAATTTGAATGTATGAATCTGATGTATGCCGGACTCATCGTTTTCGTCTCATCGGTAAGCACCCGGGTTCTGAAGAAGTGGGATACAGACAACAAATCCCGACCTTTATTCCCGGCTTTCCTCACACGTGCCTCATTTTTCATCTTCGCCTGCCACACACTGTTCACCGGTGTTTTCCTCTACCTTTTCAAAACCGACATCATTAATCCTCGCAACGCCCTCGAAGGCTTGGGCATTTATCTGCTTTGCCCGCTCATCTTGCTAATCATCGGAGCACTGTTCCACCGCTTGCTCCAAAAGATTTCACCCAAACTTACTGCCCTGCTGACGGGAGGAAGATGAAAAAAACTTGCGAAATTTGTAAAGATTTATAGCCTGAAAAACACGTTTCAGAAAAGTGTGTTTTAGAAATCGGAAATGGGAAGATGAGGGGTCAAAACCCTGAAAACAGCATCCGAAGATTAAATTTCGTGAGTCTGTTTTGCAAAAGCTCTACCTTTACTTTTCAAAAGCTCAACCATTGGAATGTGAAACCTAAGCTTTCAACTCGCAAAAGCTTAGCTTTTACCTGAAGAAAAGCATGGCTTTCGGAGCAAATTTCGGTTCAACCCATACGAGAAAAATCAGAACTCGCTGAAAAACAACCACTTAGGAAAATCCCCGCCATTCGCTTATTTTCAATCAACTTGTCTTGAGTTTGCAAATAAGCGCAAGGTTTTGAGCGTGATGTAAAGATATTTCAAAGTTCGACAATATAACAAATCTTGAAGATTGAACAAAGGAAAGAATTAAAATTAATGAATATATTTTGTGTTATCTCTGAATTCCACTAACTTTGCAGGATGATAAAACAAATTGGATTATGAGAATAGCATTGATTGGTTATGGCAAGATGGGGCACATGGTGGAGCAAATCGCTATGAAACGCGGTCATGAAGTCGTTTGCAGAATAGATGTTGATAATCAAGCCGACTTCGATTCACCCGCTTTTGCCACTGCCGATGTAGCCATAGAGTTCACTACGCCTGCAACGGCTTACGCCAACTATCTGAAGGCATTCGAAAAAAACGTGAAAGTGGTGAGCGGCTCCACCGGCTGGATGCAAGACCACAAGGCAGACGTTGAAAAACTATGCACGGAAGGGGGCAAAACGCTCTTTTGGGCAAGCAACTTCTCGGTGGGAGTAGCCATCTTTGCCGCCATAAATCGCTATTTGGCAAAAATCATGAATGGATTTCCACAATACAACGTGGAAATGGAAGAAACGCATCACGTGCACAAACTTGATGCGCCCTCAGGGACTGCCATCACATTGGCAGAGGACATTCTCGAGAACATGGACAGAAAGGAGAAATGGGTAAAAGGATTGCAACACCATGCCGATGGCTCGGAAAGCGGAAGCAACAACGTTGCCGCCGAAGAACTGCCCATCGCCTCGATACGACGCGATGAGGTGCCGGGCATTCACAGCATCAGTTACAACTCCGAAGCCGATAAAATCACCATCACTCACGATGCACACAGTCGCGAAGGGTTCGCGCTGGGAGCCGTGTTGGCGGCGGAATATACCAAAGACCACGAAGGATTGCTGACAACAAGCGACCTGTTTAAGTTTTAAGCAACAGAACGAACAAGGCGAAACCGCCTAAAAAACAAAAACACATGATTGATAAAGAAAAAGCAAAGCTCGACCCCAGAAAACAGTGGGCGAAGTGTATCATAGTAATCGTGCTCTATCTGCTCTTCCTGTTTTGGGTGGAAAGCTGGTGGGGACTCCTTGTACTGCCATTCATCTACGACGTATATATCACGAAGAAAATAAGATGGCAATGGTGGAAGGACTCCGAAGGAGTAACGAGATTCATCATGAGTTGGGTGGATGCCATCGTTTTCGCCCTCGTGGCAGTTTATTTTATTAATCTGTTCTTCTTCCAAAATTACGTCATCCCTTCCTCATCGCTCGAGAAATCACTGCTGACAGGCGATTACTTGTTCGTTTCGAAAGTGAGCTACGGACCACGCATCCCGCAAACCCCACTGACCATGCCGCTGACACAGCACACCATGCCCTTCTTCAACATGAAGAGCTACATAGAATGGCCACACTGGGACTATCGACGCGTGAAGGGCTTGGGCAAAGTGGAACTGAACGACATCGTGGTGTTCAACTATCCCGCCGGCGATACCATTATGAGCGACATTGCCTATCAGGCACAAGATTACTACAAGTTTGCCTACGAAACGGGAACAAACCTGCTCTATCAGCAAAACCCAAACATCCGATTGGCAAACATGAATGCAGCGCAGCAGCGCGACTTCTTCAACAAAGCTTATATCTTGGGACGCAACTACATCATAGGCAACTCCGGAATATTCGGTGTGCTGGACGCGCGTCCCACAGACAGAAGGGAGAACTACGTGAAACGATGTGTGGGACTTCCGGGGCAGACCTTGCAAATCAAGAACAAAATCGTTTATCTTGACGGAAAACCCGACAAAGAGCCCGACAAAGTGCAATACACTTATTTCGTAAAACTCAATCACATAACGGCTGCCGACCTTCTCGGAGAGCGTTATGATGAACTACGCAAAGAATTGGGCATCAGCGCGGAGGACGTTCAGAGCCTGAGCAGTCTGCACGGATTTGACGTAGATCGTGGTTTCATCCTTAACAACAAGGTACTTCAATACGACGGATACATGCCTCTCACCAAATACGCAGCAGCACAACTGAAAAGTCGTGGCGTGGCAACTGCCATCCGACCGGTTACCGACAAAGACCTCTATGCCGGGTCAATGTATCCGCTGAATAGTTTCCGAGGATGGACGCGCGACAACTACGGTCCGATTTGGATTCCGAAGAAAGGGGAAAGCATTGCGCTGACACTCGACAATCTGCCCATATACGAACGGTGCATCAAAGTGTATGAGCAAAACGACTTGAAGGTGAGTGGAAACAATATCTTCATCAACGGAAAGAAAGCCAAGAGTTACACTTTCAAACTGGATTATTATTGGATGCAGGGCGACAACCGCCACAATTCGGCTGACAGCCGCTATTGGGGATTTGTTCCGGAAGACCACATCGTGGGCAAACCACTGTTTATATGGTGGTCGAGCGACCCCGACCGCAAGGGATTGGGTGGAATTCGGTGGAACAGATTGTTCACTTGGGTGGACAACATTAAATAAAAAGGATTGGAAACAGGGACAGAAGGAAGAACGTGTCTTTTGTCTTCCACGTATTTCGGACCGGTGCAGTGGTATCAGAAGCTCAATCGATACGAGTGCAGGATAGAACGATACGAAAACTTCATCAAACAAACTTACAGAAATCGGTGCGTGATTGCAACAACAAATGGGTTGCAAACACTATCAATACCGGTGGAGAAGTTCGACAATCGCAAATGCGAAATAAAAGATGTGCGCATCAGCGACCATGACAATTGGCGACACCGCCATTGGAACGCCTTACTCTCAGCCTACGGCGAAAGCCCGTTCTTTGAGTTTTATCAGGATGACATTCGCCCATTTTTTGAACGAAAATGGGATTATCTGTTTGATTTCAACACTGAAATCATGTACACCATGTGTGAATTGCTCGATGTGCGCCCAAAAATTAGTTGCACCGATGAATACGTCCGGACAGACGAAACCGGCGCAAACACTGATGTGGCAGACTTCAGAGAAGCAATCCGCCCGAAACATCCGGCAAGCGATTCTGAGTTCATTCCGAAACCTTATTACCAAGTGTACGGACGGAAAATCGGCTTTCAGCCCAATCTAAGCATTCTCGATCTGCTTTTTAACGAGGGCAACGAAGCCATTTTCTACCTGTAATGCCGAAACATAACGCGCCGAAAACAGCATTTTACGCTTCCTGCTGACGAATGCCCATGCGCGCCTCTACCACATTGACAACATAATCGCCAAGCTTTTCACACTCTTGAATAATGTCCATGTACATCGTTCCAATGGCATAGGTGTATTTATGATTGTTCACATCGTTAATGTTCTGTGAACTAAGCTGGTCGCGATAATTATTGATCTCATTCTCGATATTGAACGAATGATGGATATCGTTCTCGTGTTTGTGTCCCACTAAAATGCGGTTCATCTGCGTAAGTGCCTCATCGGTCAGCTCAAACATTTGGAATATCCTGTTATATTGCTCTTCCGAGAACTTCTCTTTACCCTTGACACGGCGATTTTCCGTGCGCGCAATGTTGTAACAAGCATCACCAATACTTTCCAATTCGGATATTTCGCGAAGCATGGAACGCACCTTCTCTTTCGTCTCATCACTGAGATGGGCATTTGAAATTTCATCAAGATATTTCGCTATCTCAATTTCCATATTGTCGGAAATAACTTCATACTTCTCTATTCGGGCATAAAGTCTTGAGAACTCCGCATCATCCTCGATACCAAGTAGCTCGCGAACCATTCCAAACATTCGCTGCAAACGCTCTGCAAACGAATGAATTTCCTTGCTTGCCTCAAGCACCGACAACTCTGGGGTCTTCATAATGCCTGCCTGAATGAAACGAAGACGGAAATCTTCTTCCGTTTCGCTCTTGCGAGGCTTGACAAGCATACAAACTAATCGCTCCAATTGAGGAATAAACCAAATGAGAAGCGTGGTGTTAATCACATTGAAGCAGGTGTGGAAAGCAGCCAAGACTACCGGAAGCAAATGCACCACATCTTGTTGCTCAAGTGCATGGATATCGGGATTGAACCCAACGATGCCGCAGACCATGTTCACAAACGGATAGAACAGACACAACACCCAAACAACACCGATAATATTGAACATAAGGTGAGCCAAAGCTGCACGTCGGGCTTGCGTATTGGCACCAAGTGCTGCTAAATTGGCAGTAATCGTGGTGCCGATGTTCTCGCCCATCACAAGCGCGATACCAAGATAAATGGGCAAAACACCCGTTGAGCACATGAGAATGGTAATCGCCATCACGGCTGCCGAGGATTGAACAAGACAAGTGATAACCGTTCCGATGGCAAGGAAACTCAGAATAGTGGTGTAGCTGTTTACGTCGAACGACTTGAAAAACTCAATGATTGCCGGATTACTCTCCAACTGTAAATCCTTGCCACCATCACTGAGCAGCACTAAACTGAAAAACATAAACGACAAACCGAAAAGAAAGTCGCCAACATAACGCATCTTGCGCGTATAAATAAGGACAATGCCCACAAGGAAAGAAGGAAAGACAAAACTTGTTAAGTCCACAGCATAGCCTAACGACATGATCCATGCAGTCAGCGTGGTTCCGATGTTGGCACCCATAATGACAGAGATGGCCTGAGCAAGCGTGAGAAGTCCGGCATTGACAAACGAAACGGTCATAACCGTAGTGGCAGAGGAGGATTGCACGGCACAGGTGATGAATGTTCCGGTCAGCATTCCCGTAAAGCGGTTGGTGGTCATTGCGCCTAAGATATGTCGCAACTGCGAACCTGCCATTTTTTGAAGTGCTTCGCTCATTATTTTCATACCATAAATGAGAAGAGCCAATGAACCGATAATCTTAAAAAAAATAGTTAAATAATCACTCGTAGTCATGATTTAATGTATTATTACGCGATTTTTCTTTGCAGTGTGTTGAAAATTTGCTACCTTTAAGCCATCAAACAAAATGCATGTCATAAGTATGAAACAAGTATTACAAATCCGTTGCAAAAATAATAAAAAAACTTTAGAAGTCCCCATCGGGAGTACACTTTCTGAAGTTTTTCATGCTTTAAATCTGAAAATGGACTTCGGACCGGTCAGCGCAAGGGTAAATAACAAGGTGGAAGGCATGCATTTCCGCTTGTATCACAACAAAGACATTGAATTTCTTGATTTATACACAGCTTCCGGCAGACGAACCTATACGCGTTCGCTTTTCATGGTGCTGTGTAAGGCGGTTCATGATCTGTACCCCGGCAGCGAAGTGGTAATCGACATCCCTGTTTCTAACGGATATTACTGCAATCTAAAGCTGGGACATCCGGTGGAAGAAGAAGACGTAAAGAAGATAAGAGAGCGCGTTCAGCAAATCATTGATGCAGGTATTCCCATTCTTCGCTACGAAACCACCACGGAAGCAGCTCTGGAAATGTTTGAGAAACTGGGCGATGAGGCTAAAGTGAAATTATTGAAACATAGCGGTTCGCTTTATACCACCTATTATAAATTAGACGATTATAAAGATTACTACTATGGATCCATGCTGACCAACACATCGCAAATCAAGCTTTTTGGTATCGTTAAATACTACGATGGGATTTTATTGCGCATTCCCTCATTGGAAGATCCGTCCAAATTGGGCGAACTCATTTGTCAGGACAAGATGTTCGAAGTGTTCAAGGAACATCACAACTGGCAGAAAATTCTCGGAGTGAGTACCGTTGGCGACTTCAACGAAGTGGTAAAGCAAGGTTATTCCAACGAGATTATCAACGTGAGCGAAGCATTACAAGAAAAGAAGATAGCTCAAATCGCCGAAACAATATCCCAACGAAAAGGCGTGAAAGTGGTATTGATCGCCGGTCCTTCATCGAGTGGAAAGACAACATTCTGTAAACGACTCTCCGTTCAGCTGCTAACCTGTGGTATCAAGCCCGTACAAGTTTCGCTTGATGATTATTTCATAGACCGCAAGAACACGCCCAAAGATGAAAAAGGAGAGTTAGATTACGAAAGTCTCTATGCTTTGAACCTCCCTTTGATTAACAAACAATTCTCGGCATTGTTCGATGGCGAGGAAGTAGAGCTGCCAAAGTATAATTTCCAAACAGGAAAGAGCGAGCAGAGCGGAAAGAAACTGAGCCTGAACGAGAATAACATCCTGCTGGTGGAAGGCATTCACGCCTTGAATCCTAAGCTCACGGAACAAATCTCTGACGACAAAAAGTTCAAGATCTACGCTTCCGCATTGACGACTATCCTCCTTGACGACCACAACTACATCCCAACGACCGACAATCGTCTGCTGCGCCGCATCGTTCGCGATCACAAATATCGTGGTTGTTCCGCCAAGGATACCATTCGCCGATGGCCCAGTGTGCGAGCGGGCGAAAACAAATGGATATTCCCTTACCAAGAGAATGCTGATGTCATGTTTAACAGTGCCATGCTCTTTGAACTCGCAGTGATAAAGAATCAAGCCGAAGAAGTGTTGGAACAAGTCCCGGAGAACTGTGAGGAGTATGCGGAGGCTTACCGCTTACGCAAATTCCTGCGTTACTTCTCCACCTTACCCTATAAGACTCTTCCTCCCACATCGCTTTTGCGTGAGTTCTTGGGAGGTTCATCGTTCAAATATTGAACAAAAGCTCTGTTATCACTCTCGGATTCAACGGATTGATAAACTAATAAAAATGCGGAATAATATCTTCTCTGCAGAATAAAGATACCGCAAATCACACATAGCCAATACAAAGCTTTGTAAAGAGATTGGAATCGTTTTCAATTACTATTCCTCTCCCTTACAGAGCTTTTATTTTTATGTTTTCGGAAAAGATAAGTTTTTTATTCCAAAAGATTTTGTTTTCTCAATTATTCTTTGCAATTTTGCGGAACGAAACTAACATAAACAAATTAATCTTATGGAAGAACAACTTGAAGTAAAAGAACTCGAGCACGTTGTTGTCCTTTTTTCCGGAGACTCCGGAGACGGAATGCAACTTGCGGGTAACATCTTTTCCAACGTCTCGGCGACCGTAGGAAACGGAATCTCAACATTCCCGGACTACCCGGCCGACATTCGCGCTCCGCAAGGCTCGCTGACGGGTGTAAGCGGATACAGAGTGCACATCGGCGCAGGAAAAGTGTACACCCCGGGCGACAAATGCGATGTTCTCGTAGCTATGAATGCAGCCGCTTTAAAAACGCAATACAAGAACTGCAAGCCACAAGGAACTATCATTATCGACACAGACTCTTTCGGTCCGCGCGACTTGAGAAAGGCAGAGTTTTCAACCGACGACTATTTGGACGAGATGGGGATAGACCCTGACCGCGTAGTAGCCTGTCCTATCACGAAGATGGTTAAAGATTGTCTTGCCGATACAGGCATGGACAACAAATCCATCCTGAAGTGCCGCAACATGTTTGCATTGGGATTAGTATGCTGGCTGTTCAATCGCGATTTGGAGTTGGTAAGCAATTTCCTGAACGATAAGTTCAAGAAGAAACCGGCAATTGCCGAAGCGAACATCAAGGTGGTACAAGCCGGCTACGACTATGGACACAACATCCACGCGTCAGTACCCAACACCTATCGCATAGAAACCAAACAGAAGCAACCCGGCAGATACATGGACATCACCGGTAACAAAGCCACCGCATACGGACTGATGGCGGCAGCCGAAAAAGCCGGTTTGAAACTTTATTTGGGTTCTTATCCCATCACCCCCGCATCGGATATTCTCCATGAGCTGTCCAAGCACAAATCGCTCGGAGTAATCACCATGCAGAGCGAGGACGAAATCTCGGCAGCCGCATCTTCCATTGGTGCAGCTTTCGCCGGAGCTCTCGCGGTAACCTCTACGTCGGGACCGGGCATTTGCCTGAAGAGCGAGGCTATGAACCTTGCCGTCATTGATGAGTTGCCCCTCGTTATTGTAGATGTTCAGCGTGGTGGTCCATCAACAGGACTCCCCACTAAGTCGGAACAAACCGACCTTTTGCAAGTGCTCTACGGCAGAAACGGCGAAAGCCCGATGCCGGTCATTGCTGCCACCAGCCCGACCGACTGTTTCGATGCGGCATTCGCTGCATGCAAGATGGCACTCGAGCACATGACCCCGGTGGTACTCCTCACCGATGCTTTCATTGCCAACGGCTCATCGGCATGGAAATTACCCGACATAGTTGACCTCCCGGAAATCAGACCGCATTACACAACCGAGGCACAACGCTACTCATACCGTCCATACAAACGCGATGAATACAGCAATGTGCGCTATTGGGCCATCCCTGGCATGGAAGGCTACACGCACATCCTCGGCGGATTGGAGAAAGACGGAAAGACCGGCGCCATCTCAACCGAACCGGAGAACCATCATAAGATGGACACGCTGAGATTTGAGAAAGTGGCTCGCATACCGGTACCCGACCTGCAAGTTCAGGGCGATGCTGATGATGCCGACTTGCTCATCGTGGGATTTGGAAGTACATATGGACACTTATACACCGCCATGCAGGAATTGCGCTCAAGAGGCAACAAAGTTGCTTTGGCACAATTCAAGTATATCAACCCACTGCCTGCCAATACAGCCGAGATACTGGGTAAATATAAAAAGGTGGTAGTGGCGGAGCAAAACCTCGGACAGTTGGCTGCCCTGCTGCGCATCCGTATCAACCACTTCGCGCCTTACCAATACAACCAAGTCAAGGGACAACCGTTCGTCGTTCAAGAACTCGTAAAGGACTTCGAGCGCATCATTACCCTCCCTGCACCAAAGGATGAAGGTGGCACGTTCTATTCACGAATCTTACAATAAAAAGGAAAAATCAAAATGAGCGAATATACAGATAAAGATTTTAAGAAAGGACAACCCAGATGGTGTCCCGGGTGTGGCGACCACTTCTTTTTAGTCAGCTTCCAGAAAGCAATGGCAGAGATTGGCATTCCGCCATATCAAACAGCCGTCATATCAGGTATCGGTTGCTCGAGTCGTTTACCTTATTATGTAAACACCTATGCCATGCAAACCATACACGGACGTGCGGCATCCATTGCCACCGGTGTGAAAATAGTCAATCCCGACCTTAACGTTTGGCAAATATCAGGCGATGGCGATGGTTTGGCTATCGGAGGAAACCACTTCATACATGCCATGCGCAGGAATGTTAATCTGAACATGATTCTTTTGAACAACCGTATCTACGGTCTGACGAAAGGTCAATACTCACCAACAAGTCCGCGTGGATTCGTATCGAAATCAACGCCATACGGTTCGGTGGAAGATCCATTCCGCCCTGCCGAGCTTTGCTTCGGCGCACGTGGAAAATTCTTCGCGCGCAGCGTCGCAACCGACTCACAAGAGACTATCGACATTCTCAAAGCTGCCAACAATCACAAGGGAGCTGCCGTATGCGAGATTCTTCAAAACTGCGTCATCTTCAATGATGGCTGCCACTCCAACGTTTATAACAAAGAGGGACGCAAGAAGAATGCCATCTATGTGCGTCATGGCGAACCATTGGTGTTCGGCGAAAACAATGAGTTCGGACTCGTTCAAGAAGGTTTTGGATTGAAAGTGGTGAAAATCGGAGAGAATGGTGTTAAACTCGAGGACATCCTTGTGCACGATGCACATTGTGTCGATGACACCTTGCAACTGAAACTTGCCATGATGGACAACGAGCACGGTTTCCCCATTGCATTGGGCGTTATCCGCGATGTGGAGGCTCCTACATACGATGAGGCTGTCAATGCGCAGATTGAGGAAGTGAAAGGCAAAAAGCCTTATCACAACTTCATGGAACTGCTCGAAACCAACGATATTTGGGAAGTGAAATAACAACTCAAATCAATACAAACTCAACAATAAGGGTGCTTTCTTCGCGAAAGCACCCTTTTTTGGTTGTGTTCGGGATGATGTCTCTCTAAATCGAATGGAAAAATAAGGAGCTGTTTTGCGCAAAAAGAGCATGAAATCCCGCCGGAAAAACATACAAGAAAGATGCAAAACATGATGATAGAAATGCAATCGTACAGGTCTTGCATTGCGAAAGCTTAGCTTTCGCTTTTCAAAAGCTAAGCTTTTAGGATGCAAAAGCTTAGCTTTTACAACGCAAAAGGTAAGCTTTTAAAATGGCATTCGTAAACCATTGATTATCAGTGATATTCATAGCCTTGAAAATTCATCGATTTTCAACCGGAAACCAATGCGCATCCTTGCCGTCATTCCATCCCAATTTGCAAGGTTCCATCGCACCAATAGAGTGCAAATGTCGTCCATTTTCTTTCTTGTCTTGCCAAAAGGGTAAAAAGATTTAACCCGGTCGTGGGAGATATGGTTCTTTATTATCGATTAAAGGTGTCATATCGTGAATACAATCCGGGCAATGCAGCAGGCCTTCCAAGCCGGCAGTGGAAATATATGATAAATTAAACTTGAAACATGAACCATTCAGGAAAATAAAAAATTGTAGAACCGGAAGTCCATAATCAAAATGCTGAAACAACGATGGCAAGGGGCTTGGAAGAAATAAGGGGAGGGTGAAGCTTGGGCTAACGAGCCATTGATGGATAGTAGATGTTCAAAACTAAACGTACACATTTTTCTTCATTTTTGTTTTCCTTTCTCAAATATTTTTCTTACATTTGTCATATCAAAATCATTGATGACAATGCTTATGAAAAGAACAGAAGAAACGATGGGTAAGCTCCCATCAGAATGTACAACGATTATCGTTGGCAAAGACATGACGAGCGATGGCTCGATGATAGTAGCCCGTTCGGAAGACTGGGATGCCATGGAGGCAAAGAATTACGAACTATACGAAGATACGAAGAATGGTCCTCGCGAGTTTGTGGCAAAGGATAGTCCTTTCCGTTGCGAGCTTCCGGCGGAGATGCTGGGCTATAGTGCTCTTGCTCCGTTCTGTCTTCCCAACCATTGGGGTAGTGCCGGATTCAATAGTGCCGGTGTGGGCATGAGTGCCACTGAAAGCATTTTCAGCAGCGATGCCGTGTTGAAGTTCGATCCGCTCGTTGAGACGGGCTTGGCAGAAAATGCCGTTTTCAATGTTGTTCTTCCTTACGTGAAAACCGCTCGCGAAGGCGTGGAACGCTTGGGAATGTTGATAGAAAAACACGGAATAGCCGAAGGCTTCGGCATCGGATTTGTTGACAACAAGGAAATTTGGTATTTGGAAACCGCCTGCGGTCATCGTTGGTTGGCTTGCAAGATGCCGAAAGAAGAGTACTTCGTTACCGGAAATCAGAGTCGATTCCGCGTTTACGACCCGACTGACAAAGAGAATTTCCTTGCTTCAGCCGACCTCATCGAGTTTGCCGAGAAGAATGGGCTATACGATCCCAAGAAAGGCACGTTCGATTTCCATGAAGCTTATGCTCGCGACGAGGAACTCGATACCACATATAACTATCCGCGTGTTTGGGGATTGCAGAAGATGTTCTCGCCCGCCATCAAGAATGATGTAACGAAGAATACTTTTCCCGTGTTTGCCACGGCAGAGAAACCCATCAGCATCACCGCTCTTCGGCATGCTTTCCGTTTCCACTATGACAATACGGAACACGACCCTTATCTCCACAGCAATCCCAAAGAGCCTTATCGTCCGGTGTCCATCTTCCGCACCACACAAACCCATATTCTTCAGGTTCGTCCTGAACTTCCAAAAGCCATCGGCTGTGTAGGCTATGTGGCAATGGGTATGGCTGATCTCGGCTTGTTCCTTCCTTTGTATCAAGGCATCACTTCTTATCCCGAAGCCTATACAAAAGGAAAGGACGAGGCAGATTCCGAGTCGGCTTATTGGAAATTCCGTAAGGTGATGACACTCGGAATGGTGAACTATAATAAATATGCTCCGATGATTAAGGAGGCTTACCTGAAGTTTGAAGAGGAAACCGACCGCCGTCAGCGTGAGATGGAAGAAGAGTATCTGCGCATTTACAAGTCGCAGCCACTTCGTGCAAATGATATGTTGCAGGAATTCTCCGATCGCATACTCACCAGAGCTCTCGAGCTTGCCGACTGTTTGCAGGAGAAGCTCTTCACGCAGCTTACCAAGGATATTCAGGCGGAATATCTTTTCCACGGAGCATAAACACACTTAGGATAGAGACGCGAGCTCTGTCTTAATAAAAAAGAAATAGGACTATACCGATTGTGTGGTGTAGTCCTATTGTCGTTATCGCCCTTTGATATGACGAAACGCATATATTGAGTTACAAGTGGCGTTATCCTTTCTGCAATCTTTTACCTTATTTTATTTTCTCAATCCGCAGTTGTGTCATCTTTCATACCTGTGTCCCAATGCCTCTTCTCTTAACCTGCCACGGATAGACATAAATATCATCATACTTGTTCATTCTACAGGGATAGCCCGAACAGACTTCTGTACACTCTTCGATGCTCCCTTGGCGAGATTTCCAATTCGCATGCCGCCTCATCGGTCTGTGATGTTCAACAATTCTTCGAGTGCCTAATCATGCTTTGACTCCCCTCTTTGTTCTTGTCGCAAAATTAAGCAAAGAAAACCATTCCACACATGGAGAAATTCCTAAATCAGAGTAGGGAAAAACCTACAGTTGGTGGGGAAACTCCCACGCTTGTTCCATTCCACGACCTTGGTGCGCTCATAAGATTGAAGAAATAGACTGCCACTCCATGAAGGAATAAGCTGAAAAATGATGAAAAACAGACGCTTTATTTTGATTTCTAAAGGAATTGAGCTAACTTTGCGGATATGAACGAAGAAACTTTTACACTACAGAATAAGCCGGCGAGCTACACCATCAACGTAAAGGGACGTTTGATGGACTTGAGCCGTCCGTGCGTGATGGGAATACTGAACGTTACGCCCGATTCTTTTTATGCCAACAGCCGCATGCAGACCGCGGATGCCATTCGCAACCGTGTGAAGCAAATTGTTGATGAGGGAGCGAAGATTATTGATGTGGGAGCTTGCTCCACACGTCCCGGTGGCAATCCGGCAGGCGAAGAAGAGGAAATGAAACGCTTGGAAATGGCACTGCCCATCGTTCGCGAAGTTTATCCTGATGCGGTGATTTCCGTTGATACCTTTCGTGCTTCGGTTGCTCGTCGTGCAGTGGAAGAATACGGCGTGGATATCATCAACGACGTGGAAGAAGGCTCCGACCGGGATATGTTTCGCACGGTAGCCGGATTGGGTGTTCCCTATATACTCATGTCGAAGGCAGCAAGCCTGCACGATATGCTTGTCGATTTGTCGCGTGAAGTCCAAGAGTTGCGCTCGTTTGGGCAAAAAGACATCATTCTCGATCCCGGCTTTGGCTTTGGAAAAGAACCCGTTGCGGGCAACCTTACCTTGATGAACGAAATGGAGAAACTGCTTGTCATGGAACTTCCCATCCTCGTAGGCATCAGTCGGAAACGCATGATTCATCAACTTTTAGGCATCACTCCACAAGAGAGTCTGAACGGAACCACGGTGTTGAATACCATCGCGCTGATGAAAGGTGCTGCCATCCTCCGCGTTCACGATGTAAGGCAGGCGGTGGAAGCAGTAAAGATATATGAAACCATGATACGCTCGTAGCGAACCCTCCTGTCGGATTTTGTTGCTGTGGAGGCATGACCCCTCCATGACAAAGCAGTGGATTGATTAAGTGGAAACCCACTTCTGCGAAGAATAATTAAAAAAAGATCATATGCTCTCCGAAACGACAGCTGTCTTCACCGCTGAGAGCGAAAGAAACTTAGTCTATGTTTTTTGAGTTTGGCATAAAAGATATCATTGATATTGTATTGGTGGCGCTCATGCTCTACTATCTCTATCGTGTGATGAAAGAGTCCCGGTCGCTCAACGTCTTTGTTGGCATCATGGTGTTTGTTGTCCTATGGCTAATTGTAAGTCAGGTGTTGGAAATGCGTCTCTTGGGTAGTATCATGGATAAGCTCGTCTCCGTTGGTGTTATCGGACTTATCGTGCTTTTTCAGGAAGAGATTCGTCATTTCCTTTACAACCTTGGCGCACATCAAAGAGTGAAAAACCTCTTGAAATTGTTTTTAGGCGACAGAAAGAAAGACAGCGTGGATCGTGAGGCCATCCTACCCATTGTCATGGCGTGCATGAGTATGGGGCGTGGCAAGGTAGGCGCGTTGATTGTATTGGAACGTGGAGTGAGCCTTCAGGACATTGTTGAGACCGGAGACACCATCGATGCACGCATAAACCAGCGGCTGATAGAAAATATCTTTTTTAAGAACTCACCGTTGCACGATGGTGCTATGGTTATCTCGAAGAAGCGCATCAAGGCAGCAGGTTGTATCCTGCCTGTGAGCCATAGTCAGGACATCCCGAAGGAATTAGGACTTCGCCACCGTGCTGCTCTGGGTATCTCGCAGAACTCCGATGCTGTGGCAATTGTGGTGTCGGAAGAGACCGGGCGCATCTCTGTTGCCATTAAGGGAGACTTCCAATTGCGACTGACGGCAGAACAGTTGGAAAGCATTCTCACTACTGAAATGGCGCGATAAATCCCCTTTCCATTCCTCCGTGTTCTTCTTTTTAGTTCAACATAAGGTTCATTTCCAAACCTTCATCGCCTAAAATTAAATCTGCCAATTCGTTTATTGTCAGTGCCGTGGGGCAGGGAAGAGGTCGGTTGGTGTGTGTTACTCGTCCTTTCTTCACCTTGAAGTACATGTTGTTCATGGGAATGTCGGAATCGTTGTACACCCGATAATTGCGTTCCTCTTCCGGATGCCTTTTTGCGTAGAGCGCGAATGCCTTCTCGGCGTTGATCACCCTTATCATGCCGAGAATGTTTTTGCGGTCGTGTTGGGCTGTCAGTTCATCCGGTGTGGCAAGCCGGCGGTCTTCTTGGATGATGTCGAATCCCTCCTTGTCGTGCAATATCACGCATGTTTTCTTTCTTTGCCATTGGTCGAACTCCTCAAACGACATTTCATCTATGGATGTTGGTGGTGGCGTGCAAACGATGTTATGAGTGTATCCGCATCGTTCGTACCAATCGTATAGCCAGTCTTCTGCAGGGATGAGGGTGGCAAACATGAAATCTTGCTGGTAAATCCGGAAATGCGCCTGACTCATCAGATTGCCTCCGATGCCTTGCTTTCTGTAATTTTTATCCACGCTCACTCCACTGATGTAGCTGATGGATACCTGTGTATTATGGAATTTAAGTTGATAAGGAAGGGTTTGCAGTGCTGCCACGATTTTGTTGTCAAGTTGGCTCACCACGTTGTATTCCGGTCGGAACACCCGAGAGAAATAAAGGCGGATGAACTCCTCTCGGTCATGAAAAGTGTCGCGCCAAAGGTTAGCGGTAGCTTTCGTTATCTCATCTTGTTCACCAAATTGTGCCAAAGGTCGTTTCTCCATGACCGTGCATTTCTCCAATAGTACGTCGGGTTTATATGAGAGTTTTGCCCGGCGAAGTCCCTCAATGCCCAAGTCTTCTTCCCGATTGATAAAGGTGTATTGCTCCGGAAGATGTCGTACGAACTCTTGATTGATGATGGAAAAAGCCCCTTCATAGTTGGCATTCGCTTTTTCCACGCAGACATCAAAAGTGTTATGATTGATTGGTCCTCCGAAAGTGAATGCGATGAGTTTTCCGTCCACTCTGATAGCACCCCCGAGCACGTCCAATTCATCCCATAACTCGAACACTCGCGTCATGGAACGCAGTTCATCGGTGTAATCGTTCTCTCCGTTTTCCTCATGTTTAGAAATGATGCGCCATTCTTTCTGCAGCTCCAAGCACTCCGGTATCATCTCCTTTGTGAGCGGACTATATTCATAGTTTGGGTATAGTTTTCGGAACTTATTGCAATGGTTGCGTTTTGATTGCAGTTTCTTTCCTGCGAGGTTCGCAAGTTTCTCTCTGGTATAGATGTAATCCGCGTGATCGCGGTCGGGCTTGATGATAAATGTGTCGGGGAACGCTTTCTCAATGATATCGACCATATTCCCACAAACGCCCAACATGAGAAACGGATGCCCGGAAGCGATGGAGTTTTGGCGCATCCTATTCACCATCTCCGTGAATGCTTCCTGCTTTGTCTCGTTCCATTCCCCCTTCCAAAGCGGAGCCATATAAGCAAGGTGTCTGCCGGAATAGAATCTGAAAATCAGGAAATCATCAACCTCTGCCACTTCCGTGTTGTAGAGAAATCTCCACGATATGATGTTTACAAAGCTCAAGTCGCAATTCTGTCGCTCACCTCTTATTGTGTAGCTCTGTATCAGTTCGCGATCGGTAGTTTTAATATCTTGAAATTTAATCATTTGGTGCTTTCTATTGTAATTCATACAAAATTACCTCTTTTTTTTGAAACAACCAACTCTCTACTATTAATAAGGTGTAAAAAAGTAAGGGTAAGTTTGGCGTTATAGGGCTAATTTGCTATCTTTGCATCGCAAAATGGACATTTATGATAAAACTTTAAGATAAAACTATGGACTTATTAGAGCAGATTATTGCGCGCGCGAAGGCGAACAAACAACGTATCGTGCTTCCCGAAGCTGAGGAAGAGAGAACCCTGAAAGCCGCTGACAAAGTATTAGCCGACGACATTGCAGAACTTATTCTCATTGGAAACCCAGAAAACATCAAGAAACTTGCTGCCGGATGGGGATTGAAAAACATCGACAAGGCTACCATCATCGACCCGATGAACAACCCCAAGACCGAGGAGTATGCCGAGAAGTTGGCGGAACTTCGCAAGAAGAAAGGCATGACCATTGAGCAGGCTCGCGATTTGGTAACGAAGAACAATCTCTATTTGGGATGTATGATTATCAAGACAGAAGGGGCAGACGGACAAATCTCCGGTGCTCTCTCCACGACAGGCGATACGCTGCGTCCCGCATTGCAGATTATCAAGTGTGCTCCGGGCATTACTTGTGTGAGCGGTGCCATGTTGCTGATAACCAACGAGAAGCAATATGGCGATAACGGTATCGTTGTCATGGGCGATGTTGCCGTAACACCCAACCCAACCGCAGAGCAGCTCGCACAGATAGCGTTTACCACTGCCGAAACTGCGAAGAGCGTTGCCGGCATTGAGGTTCCCAACGTGGCTATGTTGAGCTTCTCCACCAAAGGATCTGCCAAGGATGCCAAAGATAAAGAAACGGGCAAGAGCGTTTACATTATCGATAAGGTAATCGAAGCCACGCAAATAGCGAAGGAACAATTCCCCACATTAAATGTGGACGGCGAATTGCAGGCTGATGCCGCTCTCGATCCCACTACGGCAGCCAAGAAAGCAAAAGGCTCGAATGTGGCAGGAAAAGCCAATGTCTTGGTTGTCCCCAATCTTGAGGTGGGTAACATTGGCTACAAGCTGGTTCAGCGTCTGGGTGGTGCCACTGCCATTGGTCCTATTCTTCAGGGTATTGCCCGTCCGGTGAACGACCTCTCGCGTGGTTGCTCTGTCGATGATATCTATTACATGGTAGCCATCACTGCTTGTCAGGCACAGAATGCTAAGAAGGCTTAAGCCGTGATCTTCACGATTAGGAATAATGACGAAGTGGAAATCTTTTGCGATTGGGCGATTGAAAGTGTTGCTCTGATTGGCGAAAGATAATTTTCCCATGACTTAAAATAAAACGAAAACAAATGAAGATATTAGTGTTAAACTGCGGTAGCAGTTCCATTAAGTACAAGTTGTACGATATGACAGATGAGTCAGTGTTGGCTCAGGGTGGCGTTGAGCGCATCGGGCTCGATGAGGCTTTCATCAAGGTGAAACTCAACAACGGCGAGAAAAAACAAATCATGGCCGACCTCCCAACCCATAAGGAAGGAGTGGCTTTGGTCTTTAAGGTGTTGCTGGATTCGGAGATAGGAGCCATAAAGAGCTTGGACGAAATTGATGCAGTGGGCCATCGCATTGTGCAGGGTGGCGACCTCTTCGAGAAGAGTTGCATCGTGACAAAAGAGGTGGAAAAGGGCATAGAAAGCCTTATCGACCTCGCACCGGTTCATAACGCCGGACACTTGCGTGGCTTGCGTGCCGTTGATGCTTTAATGCCGAACACCCCACAGGTAACGGTCTTCGACAATGCTTTCCACAGCACCATGCCGAACTATGCGTATTTGTACGCCGTGCCTTATGAAATGTACGAGAAATATCACGTGCGTCGCTACGGTTTCCACGGAACCAGCCATCGCTATGTTTCTCAACGCGCTTGCGAAATTCTCGGTGTGGATTACAAAAGTCAGAAAATCATCACTTGCCACATCGGCAATGGTGCTTCCATGGCTGCCATCAAAGACGGCAAAGTTATTGACACCTCCATGGGTCTGACTCCTTTGGCAGGTCTGATGATGGGTTCTCGCTCCGGCGACATTGATGCTTCAGCCGTAACTTACATGATGGAGAAGCTCGGAAAGACACCGCAGGAAATGGCAGACTACCTGAATAAGGAGAGTGGTGTGCTCGGTATCACCGGCATCAGTTCTGACATGCGTGAGATTGAGGCTGCCGAAGCCGCAGGCAACGAACGTGCCATCTTGGCTCTGAAGATGTACAACTATCGCATCAAGAAATACATCGGTGCTTATGCGGCTGCCATGGGTGGCGTGGATGTGATTGTTTGGACGGCAGGTGTGGGCGAGAATCAAATCAGTCTGCGCACCGATGCAGTGGAAGGTCTTGATTTCTTGGGCATCAAGATGGATGTTGAGAAGAACAACTGCCGTGGTGTGGAAAAGGTGATTTCAGCCGACGACTCCAAGGTGAAGGTGCTTCTTGTCCCGACCGACGAGGAAATCGTCATTGCTCGCGACACTCAGGAGCTTGTAATGGCTGCCAAGAAATAAGCCAAAAGGTTATTGCATACATCAAAAAGGTTGGCAAGTACGATTACGATGGTAATCCGCTTGCCAACCTTTTTATATCTTAAGCTCAAAACGGTTAATAAGCCTAAATCGGTCATCAGCAACCACTTTAATTCTTTTTTTTAATGACCACTATTAGGAACATTCAATTATATGTGTCTGTTATTCTGCAATTTACAAACTTTACCACGTCCTTAACCCAAGCATGACTTTTCCATTGGTGGCTTTGACTTGGACAACTTCTGAACAACTGATACTTGTGCGAACTTTGTAGTCATGGCATATAATTTCATAACGCTGTTTCGTCATGCACTAATCAACTCCGAGCAAGACAAAAGATAAGCAAATGCTTTATTTTTTGGGGATATTGAAAACGCGAAAACCCTTCCCGGAGATATGGGAAAAGTTCAATAATGTCCTAATTTTTCTTCATTCATCTATCAAAAGCTTAGCTTTCGCTCTGTAAAAGCTTAGCTTTTGCAATGTAAAAGGTCATGTATTGGAGTGCAAAAGCTCATCTTTTAAATTGCAATTAATATTGTTCTGATTATCAATAGATTGCGAAGCATTTTCCGAGCCTGTTTTTTGTAATATAATTTCATGGTGATTAGGACACTACCGGGAAAAGATAAAGAATTTCTCACTGCCATACAACACCGTGAATTCTTAATGATTGATTTGGGATTTAAGGTAAGTAGGAGCGAGTACGATTCCTTAACAAATACATTTTCTTTTATATAATACAAGTTAAATTATAAGAATTTACAAAGATTATATATTAAACAATCATAAATATACTCCCCAGAATTTGTTATTATTTGTAATAAGATTTACCTTTACCATATAATAATTTATAACCGTTAAAACAATATGTAAGATGAAAACAAGATTTTTTTCAATAGCAATTATATTTGCTTCATTTTTCTTATCCCTTTACAGAATTATCAGCGATTCTAATGAAATAATATTGCATTGGGATTTTTTAGGAAATGTCACAAAGTATGGCGACAGGTACGCTATTATTTTCCTACCTATCATTTCTATTGTTCTTTATGTGGTTCTAAATTACTATAAGAAAAATCCATTTAAAATGCTTCGAATAAAAAAATTCGCACATTGTGATGAGAATTTTAACCTTCTTAGCTCTTACATTCAAGTCATCACTCCGATTGTTTTACTGGTTATTCTTTATATTGCAGCCTGCTCCGCACAATATATAAGTTTAATTCCTTGGGTTATTTATTTTTTCATAGCATTCATCATCGCCTACTATATTTATGTAAGCAACAAACTTATAAAGAACCGTACTTAGACAAAAGCAGTCTCGCTGAGACTTTCGCAAGCCCACCTTCTGATTGATGTTATACGAATGTGCGTAAAAAAACATGACTATCCTGACTATGGCTTGCTCTCGCCCTCTACATATTCCTCAAGGAAGATGTGCTCGCCGTCGAACACCACATAAGTGAACTGCCATATCCAGTCGCCCAGAATGAAAAGACGTGCCTTGCGCGAAAGCGTCAGATCGAGTTCGATATGGCGATGACCATAGATATAGTAATCCACATCGGCATGTGTCTTCATGTAATCCTTGGTGAACCTCACCAAATATTCTTTCTCTTCACCCAGATAGGGCACCTCTTTTCCATCGGCTCGCTTCAGTCTGCTTTTTTTTGCCCAATTGAGTCCTAACTGCATGCCCCACCATGGGTGGAAGAAGTTGAGCAGCCGTTGACAAAAACGATTGTGGAAAATGCTGCGCAAGAAACGATATTTGGGGTCGGGGTCGCCCAATCCGTCGCCATGAGCAAGGAAAAACACTTTGTCGTAGATTTCCGTGGTGATGGGTCGGCGATGAAGTATGACGCCACACTCTTCTTCCAAATACCCATAGGTCCAGATGTCGTGATTTCCTATGAAATAATGCACCTCTATTCCCATGTCGGTAAGCTCTGACAACTTTCCGAGAAAGCGTGTGAAACCTTTGGGTACGACATATCTGTACTCGTTCCAGAAATCAAACATGTCGCCTAACAGATAAATGGCTGTGGCCTTGTGCTTAATGCTGTCAAGAAAGTTCACCAGCCTTCTCTCTTGTGTTCGTTTATGGTCTATCGCGAGCGAACCAAGATGCGCGTCTGATAGGAAATATACATTTTTCATAACTTGAATGACGAATGAGGGTTAAAGAATTTAAGTGTAGCTGTTTTCGCAAAAGGTGCAAAGATTAATCGAAACCGAGTTCCACTCTTGCTTCCTCGCTCATCATACTTTGATCCCAAATAGGTTCGAAGACGAGGTTAATATTGGTGGAAGTTACTCCTGAAACTCCTTCTACCTTGGTGCGAACATCTTCGAAGATGAAGTCGGCAGCCGGACAAGAGGGAGAAGTGAAAGTCATATCCATGTCCAATTTTCCATCGTCTTGAAGGTCAATCTTGTAAATCATTCCGAGGTCGTAAATGTTTACGGGGATTTCCGGGTCGTAAACCGTCTTCAATGCCTCTACGATATTTTCGATTATCTTTGTCTTTTCTTCTTGTGTCATGATGATGAACTTTTGTTTTATTGTTAACGATTAATGTTCCTCCGTTATTAATGTCAAGCCTTTCCGATGAGGAAGTTTCGTTCTGATTAGCGCAGCCATTGTTCGGGGTTCAGCTTGGCGGTTTCCCTTCGCAGTTCAAAGTGGAGAACGCCACCGGAATTTACCGTACCCAATGTCTGACCTGTTCCGACGGTTTGTCCCTTTCTCACGCTGACACTGCCCATGTTGAAGTAAGATGAAATGTAAACACCATGTCGCACCATGACAGCGGTGATGCCTCCTCCTGTGAAGATGGCACTAACTTCACCTTTGAAGACACTTCTGACGGGGCTGCCCGCTGCTGATTTGATGTTGATGCCACTGCTATTTAGCTTTACGTGTGAGAGTCCGTTCACGTTGTAGTTGCCATAGTGGGTGATAATTCTGCCGGACATGGGCATGGGTAATCGTCCCTTGTTGTTTTCAAAACTTCCGGTCATTGCCCGGTCGGCAGATGACATGAGTGTATTGCTTTCTCGGTTTGCTTTCGCTGCCGCCGCCTGTTCGCGAGCAGCTCTCTCTCTGTCGGCTTTGGCTTTTCGTTCTGCCGCAACGCGCAAGGCTTCCGCCTCGCGAGCTTGTTGTGTGGCACGTGCTTGAGTTGCTGCCGCTTGTGCCGCAATTCGTTCTTCTTCGCGTTTGGCTGCTGCTTCTCGTTCTTGTGCTCTTTTTAATTCTCGTGCTTTTTTGGCAGAGGCTTCCGCTTCTGCCTGTTGGCGAGCTCTTTCCGTTGCCCGGCGAGCCTCTTCTGCTTTTGCTGCAGCTTCTTTGCGTGCGCGCTCAGCTGCCTCAGCCTTTGCCCTTGCTTCCGCTTTTGCTGCAGCTTCCCTTGCTTTCGCTTCCGCTATTCTGCGAGCATTCTCTCGTGCAGCACGTTCTGCCTCTGCTTTCCTGCGCGCCATCTCTGCTGCTCGTCGTTTGGCGGCGGCTGCTCGAGCCGCAGCTTTGGCTTTAGCCTCGGCAATCGCTCTTTGGCGGACTTTCTCCATTTCTATTGCCACCAGTCTATCTACTTGAGCTGAGATGGCTTGCTGTTTTTTCTGTCGGTCGGCGATGACGCTCTGTAGCACTTTTTGTTCGTTCTGCAAGGAATTAACCACGTTTTGCTGTTCCTGTTTCTTGCTTTCCATCTTCTGATGTTCTTGGCGACCTTTATACAGGAGATTGCTCTTGGTGGAGCGAACCGTTTGGAGTTGTTGCTGTTTCTGATCCACTTGTGCTTGCTTTGCTTTCAGTAATTCACCTTGTGCGCGCTGATAGGCTGCATATTCGCGAATGAAGCGCAGTCGGCGGTACATCTGTGTGAGACTCTTGGCGGAGAAGACGAACATCAGCTTGTCTTGTATTCCGCGATGACGCGCCATGTGGCGCATGGAGCTGATGAAACGCATGCGTCTTTCGTTCAGTTGTGTTTCGAGAGAGTTGAGCTGTCCTTTCAGTATGCCGATGTTTCCGTCAAGGTCTTTTATGTCGGTGGCAATCGTGTCAATTGTTTTCTGATGTTGTCCTATCTCTGTGTCGAGCGTCATGATTTTCTGCAAGCGTTCTGCGACATCCTTCTCTTTGGCCTTTAGCTCTTTTTCGTTCTTCGATATTTCTTTCAGAATCTCTGCATTTTTTTGTTGCAGACTCTTTATTTCCTTTGTTCTAACATATTTGGGTTGTGCTTTTGCAGTCTTTCCGCTTCTTTTTGTCGATTTTTTAGTTGCCTTCTTTTCTATCTTTTGCTGCACGGATTTGTTCTTCTGTCGTTTGGCAGGTTTCTGTGCGTAAGGCGACAGCAGGCACGTGGTCAATAATAGGATGATTAATGTAATGCGTTTCATTCTAAAGTGCTGTTAATTTCTCAAGGATTTCTTCAATTCCCACTTTTCGATATTTGTTCGATGGTTGGGTTATACTCTCCCAATTGGCGTTATCGTTGAGTCCGGAAAGACTGAATTTGGCTTTGAGCGTTTTTCTTTGTTTGGTTGCTTGTGTGCGAATGATAACTTCTTGTTCGGTGGGGAACTTCTTTGACCCGAAGTTTTGGAAGTTGTCATACTGCCAATTCAATGTAGAGATACCATGCTCCGTGCTTGTGTATTTCACTTCCGCTTTGCCGATAAGTCCGGAGAACGATTCAGCCATCCATTTATAATCCATTCTTCCGTCCTTGAGCGTAATGGGGACGTAAGCTTGGTTGGGTGATTGAACTGTGGTAAGGTTCACATTGAAAGTCTCCAGTTGGTTTTCTCCTACTCGTTGTTTGCCCGGGATGAAGAGTTGGTTCCAAAACAAAGCCTGCAGAGTGTAGAAATTGATGCCGTTGTCTTTCAAGAAAGCCACCTCGTTGTAGCCGGCTTTTACGTATTGTTTGTGCATGCGATCGATAAAGAGGACATAGTTCTTGGTAAATTCAATCCTCCCCACCTCACTGCGTATGATGGGTACCAACAGTTGAATACGCACCACCTCATCCTTCCTCATTCGTAGGATTCCCGGAACGGAAATGTTCTTGGAGCCGTTGTTGAGGGTGAATGACAAGTCGGCGACCAAATTTCTTTGATATAATGCGCGGTCGGCGACCTTTTGCACAAATTGCAACCTTTGCTTCTTTTCCGAACTTTGTGTTGTAGTTATCGGTTGTTTCGTGGTGGACGATTGCTCCGTTACCGATTTCTTTGTTCCGCATCCCGCAAAAATAGATAACGCGAAGATGGCGATGCTTATGTTTCGTATGTTCATTTCTTTATGTATTTCTTTTGTTCTATCTTTTTCTTCAATAGCTTGCTGTCATTGCCCGCCTTTGCTGCTTGCTGCCAATAATCCAATGCCTTACTTTGGTCGCCAACGTTGAAGTAGATGTCGCCGGCATGTTCGAGTACGGTTCCACTGAGCGATGTATCGTACTTCATGACCTGGTCAATATAGATTCTTGCCTCTTCGTATCTTTCTTGTTTGAAAAGAATCCATGCGTAGGTGTCTAAGAATGTGGCATTTTCCGGTTCGGCTTTTACTGTTTTATAGCTCATTTGCTCCGCCTTTTTCAGGTCTTTGTTGTTTTCGCTCAGATAATAGGCATAGTTGTTGAGTGCAGGTGCATAGTCGGGCTTCCATTGCAGGCAACTGTCGTATGCCTCGTATGCCTCTTTATCCATTCCTTTTTCGTGCAGAATGTCGCCCATAACGGCATAGAAATCGGCAACAAGGTCGGGATTGCTGTCGGGCTTTATCTGACTTACCCCTTTGCGAAATGTTTTCAAGGCTTCGTCATTGTCATGTTTCATGTATTGTGCGAAGCCCTGATAATAGTAGAATGCCATCTCCTCCGGGTTATATTCTTGCGCGGGACGACAGATTTCGATGACTTTGTCGTAATCTTGTGTTTCCCAAGTGTTTTGTAACAATGCCAAGCGCGCCCCGGTATTGTCGGGCTCTATCTCCACCGCACGTTCATAAACCTCATTAATGGTGGCTTTCGGAGCATTTTGCAGGGTAAAATAGGCGGCTTTCATCAAGACGATGTCGGCATCTTCTTGTGGCAAAGCCAATACCTTATCAAACAATTTCAGCACTTTCAAGCTGTCTTTGTTTTCCTCTTTCTGACTCTCCATGATGACTTGTCGCAACAGAGCCATTTTGGTTTCTTTTTCGGTTTTGGGGGATAGAAGAATGTTTTGAGTGATTTCGTCAACGGTTTTTTGGTCTTTTACATCCCGGTAATAGTCTAATAGCGAGAGCTGTGCAAACGAATTGTCGGGTTCCTCTTTCAAAACTGCCTTGTATTCCTGAAACGCCTGTTTCTTTTTATTATTCTGAAAGAGCCAATTTCCCAGCATAACCCTATAATTCAACTCCAGCGGATGGTTTTGAACGAGTGCCATCAATACTGCCTGCTCTTTCTTTTTATCTCCCATCTGTTCGTAAATCTGCATTTTTGAGAGCGAGAGGTGTTCGTTGCTTCCCATCAATAGCTCCAATCGGTCCAGTACTTCCAACATTTTCTTGAAGTCATTTTTTGTTCCGTAGAGATGATATAGTATCTGAAGCACATCCTCACGCGTCTTGTTTGTGGCATATAATCGTTCGTAGGCATCGAGTGCGCTTTCGTAATCTTTCTGAGTAAGGTAGAACAGCCCCAATTTCTCAAGATAAGTGGTGTTATTAGGTGCCAGTTCCGCTGCTTTCTCGAAGTGAGTACGTGCTTGTTTGACGTCCTTCATTTTCATATAATAACCGGCCAATTCGTAATACGCTTCCGGTGCGTTGGGATTGATATCCTTGGCATGGGTAAAAAGGTCGAAAGCGGCAGTCATATTCCCCAACTCCTGTTGTATTATCGCCTCAAGGAAGAAATAGTTGTAGCGTGGCAAGGTGTCATTGTCAGGAATGGCATTTGCCATCAATGCCCATCCCCATAGCATTGCCATCAATACAATTCTCCTGCCATGTCTTTTATAATCAGTATTCAATCAGTTGTCCTCCGTTGTTAAAATCGTTGTAGAAGCTTTCCCGGGTATAAAAAAAATCCCTCTTGCGTGTGGCGAATGACCTCCGGGTATTGTTCACATTCCAACTTGTTTCGTTCACTTCACTCCGGTATGACCATATCCTCCTGCGCCACGTTCTGTCTCATCGAGTATTTCCACAACTTCAAACTCTGCTTGTTCGTGGCGAGCGATGATCATTTGCGCGATGCGTTCGCCGGCGTTGATTACAAAATCTTTCTCAGAGAAGTTGATGAGCAATACCATAATCTCTCCTCGGTAGTCGGCATCCACCGTTCCCGGCGTGTTAAGCACCGTGATGCCATGTTTTAATGCCAAGCCGCTGCGAGGTCGCACCTGAGCCTCATAACCGGCGGGTAGGGCTATATGCAGGCCTGTCGGGATTAATCGGCGTTCCATGGGCTTGAGGGTAATGGGACACGTTATGTCGGCACGAAGATCCATACCCGCACTCTGTGATGTTGCATAGGTTGGAAGGGGTTGTTTGCCTTTGTTTACAACTTTAATCTTAATCATAATTCCTTTTTATTATGTGCAAAAATAACGAATTCCGTCCACATAGATGAATTTTCAAGGCTAAAAAGCCCCATTTTAGCCAATTTTAATTACTTTTGCGTGTGCGAATCTTTTTATGATTATGATGTATTGGCAAAAACTTATTTCCAACAAGCGGTTCGGACAAGAAGATCGACACGCGCTTCGACACGATGATCGGTCGGAATTTAAGCGCGATAGCGACAGACTTATCTATTCCGCGCCGTTTAGAAGACTTCAGAACAAGACACAGGTTTTCCCACTTCCCGGGAGCGTCTTTGTGCATAACCGGCTTACCCATTCTTTGGAGGTTGCCTCCTTGGGGAAGTCCTTGGGCGACGATGTGGCTCGACAGCTCGTTCGCAAACATCCCGAACTCCGGGGAACACTCTTTGAGGAGATTGGAACCATTGTTCAAACTGCCTGTTATGCTCACGATATGGGTAATCCTCCTTTTGGGCATAGTGGTGAGAAAGCCATACAAGCGTTCTTTCGCGAAGGTGCCGGAGCTGAAATAAAACATCTTGTGCGACCCCGTTTTTGGAATGATATCATTCATTTTGAGGGTAATGCCAATGCGTTTCGCCTGCTTACCCATAGGTTTTTGGGGAGGCGTGAAGGAGGCTTCGTGATGACCTATTCCACGCTTGCGAGTATAGTGAAATATCCTTTTTCCTCAACGTTTGCCGGAGAGCATGGTAAGTTCGGATTTTTTGAGTCAGAAGAAGCCACTTTTCGCAAGATTGCCGATGAGTTGGGAATTATGCGTAAAGACACCTCCGGCGAAAGCATGGCGTATATTCGTCATCCATTAGTATATTTGGTGGAGGCTGCCGACGACATATGCTATGAGATTATGGATATAGAAGATTCTCATAAGCTCAAGTTGCTGTCTTTCGATGAGACGGCGGAGCTCCTCCTTGGCTTTTTCGATGAAGCCACACAACACGCCATTCGCTCCAGAGTAGTGAAGGAGGGCGTTACCGATAAGAATGAGCAAGTGGTTTATTTCAGGGCTTGTGTCGTCGGACTGCTTGAAAAAATGTGCGTAGATGTGTTTGTGGAAAACGAAGAAGCCATTCTCAACGGCACTTTTAAAGGTTCGTTGATAGACCATATTCCTGAGCTTCCCGGGAAGAATTATCGCCACTGCTCCAAGGTGTCGGTTGAAAAGATCTATACCAGCAAAACTGTTCTTGATGTGGAACTGTCGGGCTATAAAATCATGGAAACACTCATGGAAGCTCTCACCGGTGCGGCTGTCGCTCCGGAAAGATTCCACAGTCAGCAGCTCATCCGTAGGTTCTCAAGCCAGTACGACATTCGTAATCCGAATTTGGAAGACCGCATCATGGCAGTAATCGATTATGTCAGTGGAATGACGGATGTTTATGCTTTGGATATCTATCAGAAAATCAATGGAATCAGCTTACCGATTATTTAAGTTATGGAAAATCAATATCAAAAAACATTCCCGGATTTGATGACGGGAAAAAAGATAATGTATGTCCACGGCTTCATGTCTGCGGGATCTACTCATACTGCCCAGATCTTACGCGATTACATGCCGGAAGCCACCATTCTTGCTCCCGACCTCCCCATTCATCCCGAAGAGGCGATGAAACTGCTCCGCAGACTCCAAAAAGAGGAGCAGCCCGACCTCATCATAGGCACTTCCATGGGGGGGATGTACACCGAAATGCTTTATGGGACGGATAGGATTTGCGTAAACCCTGCCTTTCAAATGGGTTCTACCATCAGCGAGAGCAACATGTTGGGCAAACAGGTGTTCCAAAACCCACGAAAAGATGGTGTGCAGGAGATTATCGTTACCAAGGCTCTGCAAAGAGAATATAAGGAAATCACCGAGCAATGTTTTGCCAATGTTACTCCCGAAGAGCAACAACGAGTCTATGGACTTTTCGGAGACAAGGATTCGGTGGTTCATACCTTCGAGTTGTTTCAGCGGCATTATCCCGGAGCCATCCGCTTTCATGGCGAACATCGGTTGATAGAAAAAGCTGTATTCCATTACCTGATGCCCATCGTTCGTTGGATTGACGACAAGCAGACGCAACGAGAACGTAGAACGGTTCTCATTGATTGGACTACGTTGTGTGATGACTACGGAAAACCAAAGTCGAGTCTGCACAAGGCTTACGAATTTCTGCTCGATTATTATAATGTTTATTTTGTTGTTCCCGCGCCAACCAATGAACCTGAACAATTGACCGAGGCTCAGGCATGGATAGAGGAAGTATTTAGCGCGCCGGCATGGAATCACGTCATTTTCACCAATCATCCTCAATTGCTTTATGCCGACTATCTCATTTCCATTCCGAAATCGGATAATTTTATGGGAACACTCCTACGCTTCGGCAGCGATGAATTCAAGACGTGGGAGGAGGTGATTGTCTTTTTTCAACGACTGGGTGGACAATAAGCAATCATGACTGTTTCAGAAGAACTCTTTCGCAGAATATTTGATGTCTTATCCTTGCCTGCTAAGCAGCAGGATGTCCGGAATAAGTTGATGCACGATATTCTTGTGCGGGTTTGTCGGGAAGGGTTGAAAAGTACGCGACATGGATTCGGAAACCTCTCATCACAAGTCGATTCTCTTTGTCGCAAACACAAAGTCGCTCCCCGGGACGTTGTAGCCATCCATGCCATGCGCCGACACAGTAATTCCATTGCACCAATATTGCCGGATGATTTCGCTTACGATTGCAGGGCTTTGGCTATCTTTGTCTCCGCCGTGTTTGGCGAGGCAATACCGGCTTTCCTTACGGGCAAGATTCCGACGATGGGAAGGCACGTTGAAAATATTCAACTTTCCAACTATAAATGTATTCGTTGCACTGTGCTTGCTTGGGATGATGCCACCATTAAGGTTGGTGTCCTCAATCAAGCATTTGGCAATGACTGTCTCGTGGTTGATTACGCGAGTTCTCCCGATTATATCGACTTCACCTATCTGCGATTTGTATTGAGAGTGGGAATGCAACTCAACCTGCTTGACTGCGGAGTCGTTAGAAACCATGTGCAACCCAAAATCATTGTGGTGGAGCCGGACTACCTCTTGGATATTTCGGCTGTTGCCAACTGCTTTGAGGATTATGGGCATCATCCATTGCTTTTCACCGTGAACCGAATGAAGCCAAGAACGCTCAATCGGCACACACTATTGGGTAATTTCGCGGGCGCGGCACTCGATAATGTCATTAACCATCCGGAATGTAAAACAGAGGATATCATTCGGTCGAACTTTCGTGATAAAGCATTAGACCATGCCTTATGTGGCGACTTCAACGTGTCAGAGTTTCTCCTGAACGCAAAACTTCAGGTAAAACACATAAGAGAAATCGTGGACGAAATATTTGCTACTTACAAACGCGATAAGGCTATATTAGAGCCTTCGTTCGTTTGCGAGCATTTGGGGCTACAAGGACGTGTCGATCTCATGACAACCGATTTGCAATTGCTTGTGGAACAGAAGTCAGGCAAGAACTTTTATCTTGCTTCTCACCGTCCGAACAAGCATGGGTCACTTCACATTGAGAAACATTACGTACAAGTTTTGCTTTATTTCGGCATATTACAATACAACTTCCTCCGCAGTGGGAAAAGTACCGACATCCGATTGTTGTATTCCAAATATCCGCTTCCGGATGGATTGTTGGAGGTCGAGCCACTGAAGAAACTGATGATGGAGGCAATAAAATTCCGCAATCAGGTGGTGGCAACGGAATATTGGATGGCGAACAACGATTTCTCCAAACTCATTCCCAAACTCATTCCACAAACATTGAAAACGGAAAAATGCAACGAGGGTTTTTATAATCGATATGTTTTGCCCGATATTACAGCCATTCTGAAACCACTGCACGGTCTGTCTCCGTTGGAAAAATCTTATTTTTGTCGCATGATGCGTTTTGTCGTAAAAGAACAGATCATTTCAAAAGTAGGTTTCCGGGAAGGAACTGGCAGTTGTAACGCGGATCTTTGGAATATGCCATTGGCTCAAAAAATAGAAACGGGAAACATCTATGTCGGATTGACCATCAAGCGAAAAGCCCGAAGTACCGCCTTCAGTGGTTATGACACTATTACGCTCAATGTTCCGGAATTAAACGATGAATTCTTGCCTAATTTCCGTCGGGGCGACATGATTTATCTCTATTCTTATAAGAAGGGAAATCTGCCCGATGTTCGGAAAAGCATACTTTTCAAGGGTTCGATGGAAGCCGTGTCCGATAAAGAAATCACAGTGCATCTGAACGATGGGCAGCAGAATCCCGACCTTATTGCCGGCGACTTCTTTGCCGTTGAACACGGCGGCAGCGACATTGGTAGCGCAACGGCGATTCAAGGTCTGCATACTTTCATCACTGCCAACGAGAAACGCAAGCAATTGCTGTTGGGACAGCGACCGCCACTTTCAGATAAAAGTCTGCGACTGACTCGCGACTATCATCCCGATTACGATGAAATTATCCTGAAAGCCAAACAGGCACAAGACTGTTTCCTACTTGTGGGACCACCGGGAACGGGCAAGACGTCCATGGCTCTGCAATTCCTCGTGCGGGAACAGTTGGCGGAAAATGAAAATGCCTCTGTCTTGCTTCTGTCCTACACCAACCGTGCCGTGGACGAGATTTGCGGAATGTTATCAGATACCGGAATAGATTATGTCAGAATTGGCAATGAGAACAGCTGCAGCCCGGTCTTCAAATCTCGTCTGCTGTCGAACGTGATGGCGCAAGTGCCAACGCTGGAAGGCATAAGGCAGACGCTTGCCAACGCTCATGTCATCGTGAGTACTATCTCCTCGCTGGCGGCTCGATCCGGAATCTTTAACGTGAAACATTTCGACTTGGCAATTATCGATGAAGCCGGTCAAGTGCTTGAACCTAACCTCATGGGCATCCTTTCTGCCAAGAATCCCTCTTCCTTGGATAAGATCGACGGTGAGGCTATCACCAAGTTTATCCTCATCGGAGACTATAAACAGCTGCCTGCCGTTGTGCAACAAGATGCTGAAGAATCCGCCGTCGCCGATCCGCTGTTGAAAGCCATTGAACTGGACGATTGTGCCCACTCTCTTTTTGAACGATTAATCCGGATGGAACGCTCGGCAGGTCGTTCCGATTTTGTCGGCACTTTGCGTAAGCAAGGACGCATGCACCCGGATATCGCCGAGTTCCCCAATAGATATTTTTACATGCGTGAACAGTTGGAATGTGTGCCATTGGCACATCAACGCGAACTCAGACTGCCTTACGACGTGGAGAGTGAAGATGCGGCGGATGACTTCCTGAAGGCGCATCGCGTGATTTTCATTCCCTCAGACTCTTGTAGGCAACCCAATCTTTCAGAGAAAGCAAACATGGAGGAAGCAAGAATAGTTGCCGATACCATCCGTCGCTTGTACCGGCAAATGGGGCAGGCGTTCAATCCTCGGAAATCAATAGGAGTCATTGTACCTTATCGCAATCAGATAGCCCTGATTAGGAAAGAATTGGAAAAACTCAACTTGCCGGCACTTGCCGATATAAGCATCGATACTGTGGAACGCTATCAGGGCAGTCAGCGCGATGTCATTATCTATTCTTTCACCATTCAAAGTCGTTATCAGTTAGAGTTCCTTACTGCCGGTACCTTTGAGGAGGATGGACAGATTATCGACCGCAAACTCAATGTGGTCATTACGCGAGCACGCAAACAACTCATACTCACCGGAAACGAGGTTACGCTTCGACAAAATGCGACTTTCTCAAAACTCTTGGATTATATAAAGACGAAAGGTGGATACAAAACAAAATAAATTCTCGCTTTCTCTACTTCAAGGAGAACATAGAGGCATAAAAAAAGGACTACCGCTGTAGTCCAACCTTTGTTAACCTTAAATCTAATACTATGAAAAACACGTTGCAAAGATAAAGGATAATTCTGTAGATTGCAAATAAATTGACCGAAAATTCATCAATTTGACGTAATTATTGATTTATATCAAGTCAAAAGCAATATAAATACGGAAAATATGTATAAATCTCAATCTTTATCAATCGTGGAACTTCCATTTTTCCATGGTGAGAAATAAAAGCTTCGTTATTCGCTTGTACAATGGTGTTATGAGGAATCGGGTCGATATACTTTCCGAAAGCTAAGGTATTACATTCCAAAAGCTTATCTTTTGCAATGCAAAAGCTTAGCTTTTGGAACGCAAAAGCTAAGCTTTTAAAATGGGGTTTGTAAGTGGTTGAGTGTCAGGTGTTTTGAAATGTGATAAAAAGGGTTGGGAAAAGGTGTTGTTGATTGATGGGATGGCAGAAGCGAAAAAGCCCCACAATCCCTTGAGGACGGTGAGGTTTTTTGGAGAGGATTGTCGGGGCTGGCTTTTTAGCGAGTGGCTTTGTTTTACCGATTCTTTGCCGAGGCGTCATGATGTTATGGCTTCGCCCCAAAGTAAACTTTCATTCAGGCTGCCAAAGTCTTTGCGCGAATGAATTTATAATTGGACCATTCTAATCATATTTATTAAAAAGTACTTGCAAGTATCAATTTTATTTTTTACATTTGCCCCATAAATAGAACAATATTAAAATAAATGAACTACTTACTACATTATATACACTGCGAATATATGCTACTAATTTATTATACCGGTGTTTTTTCGTCATTGCATTAATCATGGTAAGTCTGCTTGGAAAATTATAATATTATATTAATGTATTAACAAATTATATTTACTATGAAAGTCTACGAATATCAGGCAAAGGAAATTTTTGCAGCTTATGGTATGGCTGTGCAATCGGGTTTCGTTTGTCGTACTCCGGAAGAAGCCGTAGAAGCTTATCGAAAACTCGGTGTTGAATTGGCAGTAATCAAAGCACAAGTACACACCGGCGGTCGTGGCAAAGCAGGTGGCGTTAAACTGGCCAAGAGCGAAGAAGAGGTGAAACAGCGTGCCACCGATATATTAGGAATGGATATCAAAGGGTTTACCGTTGATCGCGTTCTCGTTACCGAAGCTGTGGATATTGCCTCGGAGTTTTATGTTAGTATCGTTATTGACAGAAAAACGAAAGGTGCGATCATGATGCTTTGCCGCGAAGGTGGTGTCGATATCGAAACCGTGGCAAAAGAGTCTCCGGAAAAGATTGTTAAGATTCCAATCGACCCCTTACTTGGATTGCCCGATTATCTCGCTCGCGAGGCAGCCTTTAAGCTTTTCGATGATATGGCTTACGTGAAACAGGCGGCTCCCCTTCTGCAAAAGCTTTATCGTTTGTTCAAGGAAAAAGACGCGTCGTTGGCGGAAATCAATCCACTCGTCATTACAGAACAAGGTCAGGTGATGGCAATCGATGCCAAAATGACATTCGATAACAACGCTCTTTTCCGCCATCCGGATATCTTTGAAATGTTTGAGCCTACAGAAGAGGAAAAAGTTGAGCAAGAAGCTAAAAGCAAGGGTTTCAGCTATGTGAACCTCGGTGGTGAAATTGGTTGTATGGTGAATGGCGCCGGGCTGGCTATGGCCACGATGGATATGATTAAGCTTTACGGCGGTACTCCTGCCAATTTCCTTGATATCGGCGGCAGCTCCAATCCTACAAAGATTGTAGAGGCAATGAAGCTCTTGATGTCCGACAAACACGTGAAGACAGTTCTCATTAATATCTTCGGCGGTATTACTCGTTGCGATGATGTTGCGCAAGGTTTGATAGAGGCATTTAAGACCATTGAGACGGATATGCCTATCGTTATTCGCCTGACTGGTACTAACGAAGAACAAGGACGCGAACTTCTGAAAGGCACTAAGTTTAATGTGGCGCATACAATGGGTGAGGCCGGAAAAATGGCGGTTGAACTGTGCGCAAAGTGCAAATAATTAACCGAATAGTCGTATAAAATAAAAACTGGAAACAAAATGAGTATTTTAATCAATAAAGATACACGACTTATCGTACAGGGTATAACGGGTCGTGACGGCGGATTTCACGCAAAGAAAATGAAAAAATATGGTACCAACGTGGTAGGTGGTACTTCTCCCGGCAAGGCCGGACAGGATGTGGACGGCATACCCGTCTTCAATACCGTGAAAGACGCAGTGGCAGCGACAAATGCCAACACTTCGGTGATTTTCGTTCCGGCACCTTTTGCCAAAGATGCCATGTTGGAAGCCGCTGACGCAGGCATCAAACTCATCATCTGCATCACGGAAGGCGTTCCGACACTTGACGTGGTTGAAGCTTATCGTTACATTCGCGACAAGGGTGCGAACTTGATCGGACCGAACTGTCCGGGACTTATCTCACCGGACAAGAGCATGGTGGGTATCATGCCTACCAATATCTTTAAGAAAGGACACACGGGGGTTATCAGCCGAAGTGGCACGCTGACCTATGAGGTGGTGGCTAATCTTACGGCTGCCGGTTTCGGACAATCCACAGCTGTGGGAGTTGGTGGCGACCCTATCGTGGGACTATACTTCCAAGATTTGCTGGAAATGTTCCAAAACGACCCTGATACCGATAGTGTTGCCATCATTGGCGAGATTGGTGGTGATGCCGAGGAACGCGCGGCGGAATTTATCAAGAAGAACCTTACGAAGCCTGTTGTGGCATTCATTTCCGGTCGAGAGGCTCCCAAGGGAAAGCAGATGGGACACGCGGGTGCTATTATCTCCAGCGGCTCGGGTACGGCAGCAGAGAAGGTCGCTGCTTTCGAGGCTGCAGGTGTTCCCGTAGCGCGTGAGACAAGCGAAATTCCTGAGCTTTTGAAAGGACTGATGAAATAATAAGCTAATTCGCACTTTATTTATATTGCTTTATTACCGGCGAAATCCGCAAGATTTCGTCGGTGGTAAAGTATTTTTAACCTATAACTTTTGGTCGTTCCGAAAAATAAGAATACCTTTGCATCGTATAATAAATTGATGAGGAGATGATATGTATGGGATTCCGACAGAAGTTGTTGGAATTCTATTTCTTTTTATCTCCACCTGAAAAACGTATAAACTTAAAATAGAATAATTATGTCTTATATGTCACAAGAGGGCTACGACCGACTCGTGGCTGAACTGAAGCAGTTAGAATCAGTGGAACGCCCCAAGGCATCGGCAGCCATCGCAGAAGCGGCTGATAAGGGCGATTTAAGCGAAAACTCTGAATACGATGCAGCCAAGGAAGCACAACGCCATTTGGAAGCCAAAATCAATGAGATGAAACTTACCATCGCGCAAGCAAAAATCGTGGATATGTCTCGACTTAGTGATGAGGCGGTACAAATCATGTCAACGGTTGAAATGACTAACATGGCGAATAACTCCAAGATGAAATATACAATTGTCAGTGAAACGGAAGCTAACCTTAAGCAAGGGAAAATCTCCATACACACACCTATTGCGCAAGGGCTGCTCAATAAGAAAGTGGGTGATGTCGTAGAGATAAAGATTCCACGCGGAACCATTAAACTCCGGGTGGACAAGATTTCCATTAATCTGTAATCCTATCGTATAACAATAATTTTATTTTGTGGTCATGACAATATTTTCAAAGATAGCCGCAGGCGATATTCCAAGTTATAAATGTGCGGAAAGCGAGAAGTTCTATGCTTTTCTTGACATCAATCCCGTTGCAAAAGCTCATACGTTGGTCATACCGCGTAAGGAGGTGGATTATATCTTCGACATGGAAGATGATGATTTGGCAGAATTTCAACTCTTTGCCAAGAAGGTGGCACGTGCCTTGAAGACAGCTTTTCCCTGCAAGAAAGTGGCACAGATAGTGCTCGGGCTTGAAGTAAACCACGCTCATATTCATCTCATCCCCATGAACAGTGAAGGTGACGTGGACTTTAAGAAACACATAGAGGTATCACCGGAAGAACAGCAGGGCATCGCGAACAAGATT
This sequence comes from Prevotella brunnea, assembly GCF_008016795.1. Taxonomy (GTDB): domain Bacteria; phylum Bacteroidota; class Bacteroidia; order Bacteroidales; family Bacteroidaceae; genus Prevotella; species Prevotella brunnea. The sequence continues at coordinate 1,497 of NZ_SDIK01000053.1, read as the reverse complement.
TTTGAGGAGTTTAAGCGATTGGGATAATCTATTCTCCGGTTTTTGGGGCATTTGTTCCGGTATGGCGAAAGGCGAAAAGCAGGTAGCTGCTTCTCGCCTTTCGCTTTTTTAGCATGACGGAACAATATTCCCCTCTATACAAATTCATCGCCTTTCTTTAGTTGGATTTCGTTCACGTATTTAAGAATGAGAGACGAAGAGTCTTCTTTCTTACAAATCAGCAGCACGTTATCATGCTCTGCCACGATATAGCCATCCAGTCCGTTGATAACTCCTAAGCGTCCTTTTGGCAACTTGATGATATTGTTTTTGCAATCATCGATGACTACATCCGAGTCGATGACCACATTGTCGCCCATGCCTCTGCTTCTCGATTCGTAAATGCCGTGCCACGTGCCGAGGTCAGCCCATCCGAAATCACACTTCATTACATAAACGTTGTCCGACTTTTCCAGCACACCGTAGTCGATGGACAGGTTGGGGTAGGAGGGATAAAACTCTTGAACGAAATTATTTTCCTCCTCAATGCTGAAGTCTTTCATTCTCGCATCAAGATTTCTCAGCACGGAAGGAAGAAAGTTGTAAAGGCTGTTGGTGAGATATTGCACGTTGGAAAGGAAAAGTCCGGTATTCCAATACCATTCCTTGCTTTTCAAAAACATTTCTGCAAATTCCTTATCGGGTTTCTCCGTGAAAGCCTTTACTTTATATATGTTGTTTATTCCTGTCGAGTTTCCCATCTGTATGTAACCATAGCCCGGCTCGGGGCGTGTGGGTTGTATTCCCATTGTCAGAAGACAGTTGTGATGACTCACGAAGCTCAACCCTTCGAGAACGTTTCTTAAAAACGCTTCCTCGTTGAAAACTCGTTGGTCGGAAGGCGATACGATGATGTTTGCTTTCGGGTTTAGTTTTCCAATCCGATGAGTAGCCCATGCCACGCTCGGCGCAGTGTTTCTGTGAATAGGTTCTGCCATGATGTTGTCGCGTTCTACTTCCGGTAGTTGTTCGCGTACGATATCAAGATATTGTTGGCTTGTATTGATGTAGATATTCTCTTTCGGAAACATCCGGGTAAATCTGTCGAATGTTTGTTGTAGCAAGGTTCTTCCCTCACTAAAAAAATCGATGAATTGTTTAGGTAGTTCTTCGCGACTGCTTGGCCATAGGCGTCTCCCTTTGCCTCCTGCAAGGATTAAGCAGTAATAATTTTCCGTTTTTGTCATTATCATAGAATGTTAGACCCTTGGATTAATAACCCAAAGTTATCTCATAAAATTATATCCGGCAAATGTTTTAAGAAATAAATAATTATTTTTGGAAACTTTCAATCGTCGTGGCATGTTTTTCAAACGGATAGGGAGATGGTGGGTTCTGACTTGTTTTTTTTTGTTCACTGTCGCCAATTGTTCACTGGTTTGAGGGATAAAAATCGAGTTTGATAATGTTGTAAAGCGTTAATTGCATTAATGTGTCGTGCTAATTCCAAATAGAAGT
>NZ_SDIK01000052.1 GCF_008016795.1 Prevotella brunnea | reverse complement strand
GGCCAAGGGGGCATCGAGCCCGCTAATACCTTGCCGAAAATATGACGGAACTTAAGTGTTGTCCATCTTCTTTTATGCAAGTGCACTGACTTCAAATTTAAACTATATAATGTTAATGTCAAGTCATTCAGTAAATAAGAAAATATTTGACAAGTAAAACAGAAATACATCGTCAGATCTGACAAGTGAATTCAGGAAAAGACAAAAACTTACCTTTTGCTTTCCAAAAGCTAAGCTTTTGCAATGCAAAAGGTCATGAATTGGAGTGCAAAAGCTTAGCTTTTAAGTCGCAATTAATATCACACTGATTATCAATAGATTACAAAGCATACCTCGGAGGCTGTTTTTGTAATATAATTTCGCAGTACTGATCGAGACGAATGTTCGCTATCAAGCGTCTGTTTACCATCACTTACGCGAGTTCGGGATAAGAAAATCTTTAGAAAAGATTCCAATTGTCTTGATTATCCTCTGTCAGCGAACACTTTTCCATATAAGATTTTTATAAATACGCTCCACACACGTTAATCTCGTCGGTAATACAGAATATTTCAGTAACTTTGTCTTTGGTAATCGTCGCTTTATCTTTATTTGTAACTTGTTTATTTTCACCCATAAAGGTATAAATAATAAGTGAGATTACCAACTTTTTAAGAACTTTTCTTATCCCGAACTCGCGTACATGATGAAACGCTACTTCTCACACGATGGCGACATGACCGTTATTGACGACCTCACCGAGAATCTTTTGCATACAATGAAAAATTGCGAGCTTCTGTGAAAATATACAAGGCATGAGCTTTAGATGATAACATTCGACCAAAAGCAAATATACAAATAGCTGGCTATTGGGAATTTTTCATTTGCCTCAACAAATCTTTTTGGCGCTGATTCAAAGATGTTGGCATAGTTACATTATAAGTGATTATTAAATCCCCATAAGTACCATTCCCTCTATCGTAGCCTTTGTCTTTCAATCTCACTTTTGATCCATTTTGAGTATAGGGTTTTACCTTTAATTTTATTTTCTTGTTAGGGGACAAAGAAAGGATAATCTCACCGCCTAAGATTGCCGTATAGAAGTCCAAATTGATTTTAATTTTTCTATCCGCAACTTTTTCAGATTTGGGGTGTCCCATATACATTTCGGCATTTTGTCTCTTTTCTTTCATGCCAAAGAGATCCTGAAAGAAGCTGCTAAACCCTTCTGAAGAAAAAGAATTGAAATCAAATCCATCAAAAGGACTTGCTCCTCCCCTATTGTCCCATTCGGTTGCCCTTCCTCCAAAATTCTCATACGCCTCGGCATTACGCCATTGCTCACCATATTTATCATATTTGGCACGCTTTTCAGGATTACCAATTACATCATAAGCTTCAGACAATGCCTGAAACTTAGCCTTGGCTTTCGGATCATTGGGATGAAGATCGGGATGGAATTGTTTTGCGCGCTTCCTATAAGCTGCTCTTACATCCTTTTGTGGTATATTTTTATTTACTCCAAGTATTTTATAATAATCTATAAATGCCATATTTTGTTCCTCCTTTTATGAAAAGAATAGCAAAACACATGCCATTTAGTCCATTCTTGATTTATAATCTTCGTAAGTATATGTTCTTAACATCTCCAATTCATTATTCGTACGAAGCATGGCTATTGAAGGGTGAGATATACCATTAAACATATTAGTTTTTACAGTTGTATAATGCAGCATATCTTCAAAAATAATATTTTCACCTATTTGCAAGGGATGGTCAAACTTCCATGACCCCATCCAATCGCCACTCAGGCAACTGTTACCACCAAGCCTATACGTATAAAGATGTTGTGGCTTATTGATTAACATAACTTCGGCACCTCTGACATGAGGGTGGTAAGGCATTTCCAAGCAATCGGGCATATGGCAAGTAAAGCTCACATTGAGGATAGCCGTCTTAATGTTGCTATCTTCAACAATATCTATTACTTGACACACCAAACACCCCGTATTCCATGCGAAAGCGCTTCCGGGTTCTAATATTACATGTAGCCAAGGATATTTTTCACGGAATGCCTTGAGCACTTTTATCAATGTATTGACATCATAATCTGAATGGGTCATGAGATGTCCGCCACCAAAATTAATCCATTTCAGTTGGGGAAACCAAGCAGAAAACTTATCCTCTATATGCCCTAATGTTCTTACAAAGACATCGCTACCATTCTCGCAATGACAATGCACGTGAAACCCCTCTATTCCGTTTGGTAATTTATCCGGCAACTTTTTATTCGTAACGCCAAAACGAGTACCCGGCGCGCAGGGATTGTACAACATTGTTTTTATTTCAGAATATTCCGGATTAACACGCAAACCAACAGAAAGGTTTGGATTGGCTTTCTTCGCACTCTCGAAAAAACGATAAAATTGAGAAAGGGAGTTAAAAATTAAATGAGAAGAACATTTGGAAATCTCATCAATTTCATAAGCTGTGTAGGCAGGCGAAAAAGTATGAGTTGGCACTCCAAATTCTAAAAAGCCTAATTTCGCTTCATATAGAGAAGATGCCGTTGTGGCACCTATATATTCCTTGAATATTGGGAATGTCTTCCATAGAGCATAAGCTTTAAACGCCAAAATAATATCCACACCAGCTCGTTTGGCAACATCAGCTATCAACGACAAATTGCTGCGCAATTTTGCTTCTTCCAATATATATATAGGTTGCCCTATTTCCCTAAATGTTGAAGAATTTACTTTCATTCTGCAAAAGTAGCAAATAATTTGTGAAACTCGGAAATAATATCTACCTTTGCAAGCAAAATAAAAGAGGGAATGAAGCTGGTCATTATGACTAAGTCCACTTTTTTTGTGGAAGAAGATAAGATATTGACAATACTCTTCGAGGAAGGACTGGACAATCTGCATATCTCGAAGACAGATCATTCACCCCATTATGCAGAGCGGTTGTTATCTTTGATACCATCCAATTATCACAGATTTATAACTGTTCATCAGAATTTCAATCTAACGAAAGAGTTCTCACTTGCCGGAATACATTTAGACGCAGACACGATCATTCCTCCTAAAGATTTTAGAGGAAGAATCAGTAGCACTTGTTCTGATATTCTAAAATTAAAAGACACGAGAAAGAGGTTTGCGTATGTCACTCTTAAAAATATCAACGATGGAATTGAATATCCTATGGAACGAAAATCACTTTTCATACCAGAGTTAAAAGAACTACAAAGGCAAGGTTTGATTGGAAGACATGTTTATGCAATGGGAGGAATAAAACTTAGCGACATTCCATCTTTGAAAGAATATGGATTTGGTGGGGTTGTAGTATGTGGCGCGCTATGGCAGAAATTCAATATCCAGCACGCTACTGACTTTAAATCAATTATCGCATATTTTAAGAAGTTAAAACAGGCTGTAGAATAAAGTCTTCATAAATAAACCTTATATAAAACTATAAACAACAAAAAAAATGAGTGAAAACAACTCTTTTTTGGTCTTCTCAGGGACAAAGACGCGATACCTCGCAGAAAAGATTTGTGCGAGTTTGGGTTGTCCTTTAGGCAATTTAGTCGTAACAAGATTTTCTGACGGTGAATTTGTGGTTTCATACGAACAAAGTATTCGTGGAAAAGACGTATTCCTTGTTCAGAGCACATTTCCAAATTCAGACAACCTCATGGAATTGCTTCTCATGATAGATGCCGCCAAACGCGCCTCTGCCAGAAACATTATCGCAGTTATCCCCTATTTCGGATGGGCACGGCAAGACAGGAAAGATAAGCCGCGCGTTAGTATTGGCGCAAAGCTCATCGCTGACTTGTTAAGTGTTGCGGGTATTGACAGACTAATGACCATGGATCTTCATGCCGATCAGATTCAAGGGTTCTTTGACGTACCGGTTGACCATCTTTATGCGAGTGGTGTTATCCTGCCCTATTTACAAAGCTTGCAACTAAAAGATTTGGTTATTGCAAGTCCCGACGTAGGCGGTTCAAAGCGTGCCAATACTTTTGCGAAATATTTGGGATGTCCACTTGTTCTCTGTAACAAGACAAGGGCTCGCGCGAACGTGGTTGCCAGTATGCAAATCATAGGAGATGTAAAAGATAAAAACGTTGTTATCGTTGATGACATGGTTGACACCGCGGGAACGATTACAAAAGCTGCAGACATCATGAAAGAGGCTGGGGCCAAGAGTGTGAGAGCTTGTGCATCGCATTGTGTAATGAGCGGTCCTGCAACAGAACGTGTAGAGGCTTCATCTTTGGAAGAAATCGTATTCACCGATTCAATACCCTACACTGATCGTTGTTCAAAAGTGAAACAAATTTCTGTAGCCGATATGTTTGCGGAAACGATCAGAAGGGTTGTGAATAATGAAAGCATTTCCAACCAATATTTGGTTTAATAGATAAAAGAATAAAAAGGCAATTGAGATTTCCCAATTGCCTTTTTATTCTTTTGAATTAAGCCGACTATACCTGAACTTTTTGAATGAGCTGATCAACTGTCAGACTCAATTGTTCCCCGGTCATCATATCCTTCAGTGTCAGCTTACCTTCCTTCATTTCGGTTTCACCTACAATTGCAACAAAAGGAATTTGCTTGGCATTGGCATAACTCATTTGTTTCTTCATCTTCGTTTCATCCGGAAACACCTCCGTCCTTACTCCGGCTTTTCTAATCTTACTAACCATTGGCAAGATATATTCCGTTTCTTTCCAACCAAAATTTACGAACAAGAGTTGAGTATTGGTTATATTTCTTTTGGGGAAAAGCTTTAATACATTCAATACATCATATATTCTGTCGGCACCAAAACTGATACCCACTCCCGAAAGTCCCGGCATACCAAATATTCCCGTTAGATTATCATATCTACCTCCGCCGGTGATTGACCCTATTTCCACATCAAGCGCTTTCACTTCAAATATTGCACCTGTATAATAGTTAAGACCGCGAGCCAGAGTCAAATCCAATTCTATTTCATTGGATAGACCGATTTGCCTCAACGTATCAAGAATAAACCTTGTTTCTTTTACTCCTTTCAAGCCCATCTCACTTTCAGACAAAACATGTGAAATCGTTTCGAGTTTCTCTTCGTTTGTTCCTGACATTCTTAAAATGGGTTGCAGCCGTTCAACAGCATTTGTGGCAATTCCATCTTCAATCAATTCAGCATTCACCTTTTCAAGTCCAATCTTGTCTAACTTGTCAATGGCAGTTGTTATCTGAACTATCTTATCTTGGGCGCCAATTACTTCTGCAATACCAGACAAAATTTTTCTGTTATTTATCTTAATCTTTATCCTGATTCCAAATCGTACGAAAACCGTATCAATAATTTGCATCAGTTCCACCTCGTTAAGCAGCGACTCGGAGCCAACCACATCTGCATCACACTGGTAAAACTCTCTATATCTTCCTTTTTGTGGACGATCTGCTCTCCAAACAGGTTGTATTTGATAACGTTTGAACGGCAATTGTAATTCATTCCTATGCATCACCACGTAGCGAGCAAAAGGTACCGTTAAGTCATAGCGCAAACCTTTTTCCGCCAATCTCGTTTGAAGTTTTAATGTGTCCCTGCCCAAGAGGTCTTCATCAGTTATTCCTTTGAAGTAATCCCCCGAATTTAATATCTTAAAAAGAAGTTTGTCGCCTTCCTCGCCATACTTACCCATGAGAGTCTGCAAGGATTCCAGTGCAGGTGTTTCTATTTGCTGAAAGCCATAAATTGCATAGACCTCTTTTATCGTGTTGAATATATAATTACGTTTAGCCATTTCCATCGGACCGAAATCGCGCGTACCCTTTGGAATGGAAGGTTTGTTTGCCATATATTTTTTATCTTACTATTGTTTGTTCTCTATCCGGACCTATTGATACAATCCCTATTCTTGTTTCAAGAAAATCTTCCAAGAACTTCATATACTCTTTAAACTCGGTTGGGAATTGTTCTTCCGATTTAAACTTTGTCATATCTATCTTCCACCCCTTGAATTCTTTATAGATAGGTTTTACGCCGTTCAGATCAAAGGGTAATTCTTCTGTCTTCTCACCATTTGGAAGGACATAGCCAACACAAGCCTTTATGGTATCGAACCCATCAAGCACATCACTCTTCATCATGATCAGTTCAGTTACACCATTTACCATAACGGAATAACGCAACTGCACCAAATCCATCCAGCCACAACGTCGTTCTCTTCCGGTAACCGCACCATATTCATGTCCCAAATCGCGAATGCGTGCTCCTGTCTCATCAAACAATTCCGTTGGGAAAGGTCCTGAACCTACACGAGTGCAATAGGCTTTCATAATTCCATAGACATTTCCTATCTTGCTGGGACCTATTCCCAATCCCACACAAGCTCCCGCAGCAATTGTGTTTGAAGAAGTTACAAACGGATAGGAACCGAAATCCACGTCAAGCATAGTTCCTTGTGCTCCTTCGCAGAGAAGGGTTTTACCATCGCGAAGAATGTGATTTATCTCATGTTCGGAATCTACAAACATGAACTTCTTCATATACTCTATGCCTTCCATCCACGTCTTTTCCATTTCGTCTAAACCGGTAAAGTCCGTCCATCCCAAAGCAGCCAACATTCTAAGGTGCCGTTCCTTATGAAGTCTGTACTTTTCGTCGAAATCATTGAGAATATCTCCTACTCTCAACCCATTTCTACTTGTCTTGTCGGTGTAGGTAGGACCGATACCTTTTCCTGTTGTCCCCACTAAGTTTTTCCCTTTTGCCATTTCGTTGGCCTTGTCCAAAAGTCGGTGGGTAGGCATGATAAGATGTGCTTTTTTGGATATATGCAATCTCGTCTTCAACGGATGTCCGGAACGCTCCAATTCTTTGGCTTCATTCATGAATAAATCAGGAGCCAAGACAACACCGTTACCAATGATATTGATTTTACCTCCTTGAAAAATACCGGACGGAATGGATCTCAAGACATACTTCTGACTTTCAAACTCTAAGGTGTGCCCAGCATTCGGACCACCTTGAAAACGTGCCACCACATCGTAGCGAGGAGTAAGGACGTCTACTATTTTTCCTTTACCTTCATCGCCCCATTGTAACCCTAAGAGGATATCAACTTTACCTGTTTTCATTAGCTTTATCTTCTTTCTGTTGTTTTATCTTGTTACGCTGTCGGGAAATTTTAGCCTGACAACGTGAACATACTCCATATAAATAGAGGGTGAAACCATCTTTTCGGAAGCGCGACAATTTAATATTCTCGATAGCATCCACTATCCTATTTGCATCTATTTCCGTTACAGATCCACATACTGTGCAAATCTGGTGAATGTGATCATCATTATTGTAACAAGCCTCATACTTCGTCTGACCAATAAATCGATGCCTAACTACCAAACGTAGCTCTATGAAAAGTCGCATGGTATTGTAAAGAGTGGCTCTTGAAACACGAAAGTTGAGTGCTTCCATCTTTACCCCCAACTCATCGAGAGAAAAATGCTTGTGCATATCGTACACTGCGTCAAGAATGGCAAATCGCTCAGGTGTCTTGCGGTGATTGTTCATCTCAAGATAACCATCAAGAATGTTTCTTACTTTTTCTTTTATAGTTTCGTTTGTCACGATTTGTTGATTAAATTTCTACAAAGTTAGTCTTTTTTGAAAAGATAGGCTCAACATACTGACAAAAAAAAGTTAAAAGAACTTCTTAATACACTTTTATGCTGTATAAGCAAAAAGGTAACAGATAGAGAGCCTTCTTAATTTGATTAAATCTCACCGATGAAGTTCTGATCCATATTGAAATTCCATACCCAGTTTAAAACGATCCGTAAAGTATGTGATTTCTCGCCTGGAAAGTCCTATATCTTCTGCCATATTCTTCCAATGCTTCATATTCCTTACCATGTCCATAATAATACCTCTTGCGGTTGTATCATTCAACATATAAAATCCATGGGCATTGTAAAGACGGTTGAGAGAACTGTCGTTTGTGTTGGCATCAATAAGACATTTAAAAGAAATAATTATTCTGCTGCATTTGATTCACAAAACTGCACCTAATGGAAAATTAGTAAACTCTATCAATAATCTCAAGTTAAATAGTCTTTTACCGCATTCGTTTTGTGATGTTCCCATCAGGTGTTAATTTTACTTCAATAACATAGTTGGTCGATGCATCCGGTATTCCTATGATTGCATCAAAGGATAAAGCATTTTTGTCGGCATGAGTAAATTCAAATCGTCTTAAAATGCTTTTGTTAAGGAAATCCTTTCCTATCAATGATTCGAACTCTTGTTTGCGAAATTGATGAGAATAAATATTTTTTCCTCCCATCGAAACATTCACAGCTGCCACATTATCCAAATAGGTGTTATCCACTCCTATTCCAAGTTCACTGAATGAGGACTTTATTATTCTGTCAGAGGTTGTTGAGACAGAAATATGGCAATCCACAAAACCAACTTCCAATCTTACCAAAGTATCTGTTTCTTGTCGCTGAAAGGTATTCATCGCATAAACGTGATAGTCGAATGCCGAGGTTAAGAACTTGTTGTCGGATTTTAACAGATTAACTTCCTCCCCATTCTCATTGATGAACTTAAAGAATGAGTCAGCTTGTTTTATTATCTTATATGTATTGATTTCAGCTCCTTCAAGATACAAAGAATCGTTGTAAATCCAAAATTTGGCAGGCATACTGGCAGAGTCAGGATAAAAAATACTGTCCCCCTTAATCAATAGGGCAGCAGCTCCATTCTCATCGGTCCACAGCCCCTGCATCATTTGCTTTGCCTGTTTATCTTCACGGTTCATCAATGAGGTTTTATCTTTCGACCCACAAGAAAAGAAAAACGAGAAAACAATTACAACAATGTATAAACGTTTCATATCCATTCGGTTAATATGGAAAATACTATTCAAAAACATCTGCCTCCGCCAACGATACGGCACGCATTTCATCCTTTTCAGACAAGCGGACTTGTTCCATGTCAATAGGCCATTTAATGCCTATTGTGGCATCATTCCATCTAATGCTAACCTCACTTTGGGGATGATATATATTATCTACCTTGTAAGTGAAAACAGCTTCTTCAGAGAGAACTAAAAAGCCATGAGCGAACCCTCGCGGAATAAAAAATTGTTTTTTGTTCTCTTCGGATAGCTCCACCATTACATATTTTCCGAAAGTAGGGGAACTTTTTCTAAGATCGACTGCCACATCCAGCACCTTTCCTTTTATTACACGTACCAATTTAGCTTGCGACATTTCAGCTTTTTGATAGTGAAGACCTCTTAAAACACCATAGCATGATTTCGATTCATTATCTTGTATGAACTCTACGTGTCTTCCTATATGCTTGTCAAAATCGGATTGGTTCCATGCTTCAAAAAAATAGCCACGCGCATCATTGAACACCTTAGGCTCTATCACCCACACGCCTTCTATTTCCGTCTTCTTGTATTCCATCTATTGCTATACCCATTTTGTTGATATGGCAAAGTTATAAAATTATATTGAATTGCAAAAAGAAAAGTGTCAATATCTTTGGATGAACGCTTCTTATCCCTCCTTCCCAAGTGTAAATAGTGATATATATAAGAGGTACATATCGGGATAAATTGGGGAACGGTGAAACAGAGCGTTTATCCTTGCAGTAAAACATAAAAACAAGGTTGGCAAATCATTAAAGCACCTTATACTTTGCAAATTTTAGCAGTAACTGTTTTGTACCGGCGTTGCGAAATTCCACCGTTGCCTTGGCGTTCTCCCCCACTCCGGCTAATTGCAACACCTTACCGATTCCAAATCGCTGATGTTCTATCATCGCTCCCACACAAATTCCTCCATTCACGTCTTTTTTTAGCGCAGAGACTGAAGATGTCTCCGGGATGATTTTACCACCATGTTCTTGGTCAGAGATAATCATTGAGAGTTTTTTGAATTTTCCGCCCTCACGAAGCAGCCTCTCCCGAGTGCGTTGGGACAAAGGATTGATGGGTTCTTCCATGCTCCTCTGTTCCGTTATTTTTGGTTTGAAATCGGCTTTAAACTGACTTGCCACCGGTTTTGAATTTTGGAATCGTATGTTTACGTTTGCGTCAGAGTTGTTCCATAAGCTCTTCCTAAGTTTATTGTTACCTGGGTCAAAATCAGCGGAGTTGGGTTCTTCATCCCATGGCATTTTCTTGTAGCCGGATAATGACGCCGACATTGGGTCAAGCTCAACAAACTTTGTGTCAATATCCTTCAGAAACCTGCTCGGAGTATCGAATTGCATCGTTCCATAACGGAATCTGTTTCTGGCATTGGTAATGACGCAATGCTTCTTCGCACGTGTAATTGCTACATAAAACAAGCGTCGTTCTTCTTCCAACTCCCTTTTTGAATTTGCCGACATGGGACTTGGGAAAATATTTTCTTCCACCCCCACGATGAATACGATGGGAAATTCCAATCCTTTCGCAGCATGAATTGTCATTAAAGTAACTTTCGGGGCGCCGTCATCTTCTTTATCCAAATCAGAATAAAGTGCCACTTCACGAAGAAAGTCCGTGAGATAAGTCTCGTCCTCACGCCCTTCTTCCAGGTTGGCTTCCACAAAAGCATGCATTGCCGATAAAAACTCTTCTAAATTCTCTTGTCTAACCAAATCTTCCGGTTCTTTGTTTGCATACAGTTCAGCAGACAATCCGCTTGTTTTTATGATTTCTTTGCCTAATTCATACGCATCGGTTGTGGGAACTTTCCTTACAAACCCACTGATTAAGCTAACAAAGTCGGACAGCTTGGAGATGGTTCCCTTATTCACATTCAGTCCGTAGGTCTCCGGAGCATTTATTACTTCCCAAAGGCTTATTCCATTCTCCTCCGCACATTGAGTGATTTTATGTAAGGTCGTATTGCCGATGCCTCGTGCCGGATAGTTGATTACCCTTCGGAAAGCCTCTTCATCATGTTGATTGGCCGTCAGCCGGAAATAAGCGATAATATCTTTGATTTCCTTACGCTGATAGAAAGACAATCCTCCATAAATACGATACGGTATGGCGTTTCTCCTCAATTCATCTTCAAACGATCTACTTTGCGAATTGGTGCGATAAAGGATGGCAAAGTCGTTATATGCAAAGTTTTCTTGTGCCTTCAGATGTTTCAGCTCGTTCATGACAACCATGGCTTCTTCCTTATCACTGTAACAAGGTTTATAAACGATCTTATGTCCCTCGTCCTCCTTGGAATAGACCTCTTTGGGTATTTGCCTTTCATTGTGTTTCATCAATGAGTTTGCCGCCTGAACGATACATTGGGTTGAACGATAATTACGTTCCAACTTAAACAACTTTGCATTCTCAAACTTTTTCTTGAAATCAAGAATATTGTCAATATTGGCACCCCGAAACGAATAAATGCTTTGATAGTCATCCCCCACAACGCAAACGCGTCTGTGGCGCATTGCCAGCTGTTGAACGATGGCCACCTGTACATAATTCGTGTCTTGGTATTCATCTACGAGGATATATTGAAATTGTTCCGCATACTTCCCGGCAACGTCGGTATGATTCTTGAAGAGCAGGTAAGTATTCAATAACAAATCATCAAAATCCATTGCATTTGCTTGTCGGCATCGGGTGTTGTAGGCAATGTATATCTTGCTTACCTCCGGCATACGTCGTGCTTTGTCGCGTTCCAGAGCCGCCCTGTCGCCGGCGTATGCCTCTGCCGTAATCAGATGGTTTTTGGCGATGGAGATAAATCCGTGAACCGTAGCAGGTTTATACACTTTCTCATCCAGTCCCATCCCTTTGATTATCGTTTTCAACAAAGAGCGAGAATCACTCTCGTCATAAATGGTAAAGTTGGGGTCGTAATTAATCTTTGCTGCTTCCACTCTGAGAATCTTCGAGAAGACAGAATGAAAAGTCCCCATCCGCAGATTGTAAGCCTTCTTACTCCCCACCAATGTGGTAATTCTTTCTTTCATCTCCTTTGCAGCCTTATTTGTGAAAGTGAGTGCGAGAATATGATAAGGCGCCAAGCCTTTTTCTATGAGATAAGCTATCTTGTACGTCAGCACACGCGTTTTCCCGGATCCTGCCCCGGCGATTACAAGCGATGGCCCGTCGCAGTACTCCACCGCCTTACGCTGACTTTCGTTCAATTCTTCCAATAGTCTCAAGCTATTTTCTTCCATGTCAATATCCAATTACAAAAATCAATGTTCTTTTGGAAAAGCGGGAATTGTCCTCATTTGTCTTTCTATCTCCCGTGTTCGTTTCCGCATATAGGGTCCAGGCTTCTTCGATGAGAACCTTCGCGGATTGGGTAATGTTGCTGCTATCAGGGCACAGTCGCTTCGGCTTAGGTTCTTCGCATCCAAGCCAAAATTTCGTTTCGCGCATGCCTGCACCCCATAAATGCCGTCTCCCATTTCTATGGAGTTCAGATAAACTTCCATGATTCGCTGTTTGCTCCACATCGATTCTATCAGGAAGGTGAAGTAAGCCTCCAATCCCTTGCGAACCCAAGAACGCCCTTGCCATAAAAACACATTCTTCGCCGTTTGCTGTGAAATGGTAGAACCTCCCCTAAGTTTCTTTCCGCCTTCCAAATGATCTACGGCAGCCTGTTCTATCGCCTGATAATCGAACCCATGATGAGTAAGGAAGCGTTGATCTTCACTTGCCATTACCGCAACCGGCATCGATTTCGGCATCTTCTCCATGGATATCCATTCATGATACAATTTAACATCCTTGTTTTCGGCAATCTGCTCAAAACATCTTGAAAACATCAAGGGAGTAAAATAAACAGGTATGAACCTGTAGATAACGACAGCCAAAATAGTGGAAACGAACATCACTCCTATTGTCCATCGAATCACTTTTAAAATTTTCTTAATTATCATGGCTGCAAAGATACGAAAATATCGCAGATAGTAATATTTTTGCAGCCTATCTTTTTAAATAACTTGGTTATGTGTGACGTTTTAACCCCAATCGGTCATTAGGATTTCTCGATGTTGTATGGCAGTGAGAAATTCTTTATCTTTTCCCAATGGTGTTCTAATCACCATGAAATTATATTACAAAGACTGTGCTTGAGACAAACTGCGTAATCTATTGCTAATCAGTGAAATATTAATTGTTATTTAAAAGCTTAGCTTTTGCACTCCAATTCATGACCTTTTGCAATGCAAAAGCTTACCTTTTACGGAGCAAAAGCTAAGCTTTGGATGGGTGAATGAAGAAAATTTAGGACATTATTGAATTTTTGACTCAGTAGAAATTTCTACTGAGTCCTGAGCCTGCTTCCGTTACCACACAAATGAACATAGACCAAAAAAGGACTTAGAATAGTCTAAGTCCTTAGTGATTCCGGAGGGATTCAAACCCGCAACCTCTTGATCCGTAGTCAAGTGCTCTATTCAGTTGAGCTACGGAACCATTATTTATGGTCGCAATCCTTTATTTTGAATTGCGAGTGCAAAGGTATGTTTTTTTTTTATATCCTCCAAACTTTTCTTGATGTTTTTTACAAATAATTTTATAGTTCGTCATGCAAAGCCGGTAATGTGACGTGGTAATAAACTGCGACAAAGCGGATTATGCAAATTAGGAGAAATGTAGCAATTGCTGTTATGGTAATATTTATATCAAGATACCACATGCCCCAATATAATAATCCACCTGCGACACTTGCGATGGCATATATTTCTTTGTGGAAGATAACAGGGACATTATTTAGTAATATATCTCGAATGATGCCACCTGCAACTCCCGTGATACAGCCCATTACGATTGCAAGCCAGAAAGGATGTCCTAATGATAGTGTTTTTTGCAGTCCTGCAATCGTAAAGAAAGCCAGTCCCAAAGTATCAAACACAAACCATGCATTATCCAATTTTTTTAACAATTTTCTCGATATGATAGCGAGAGCCAATGCAAGAGTTGTAAAGAAAAGATAGCGGATATCCGTAGTCCAAAATGGCGATACCCCTAACATGACATCGCGTATGGTACCTCCGCCAATGGCAACGGCAAATCCACAAACATAACCGCCGAACCAATCGAACTTTTTTGCAGCAGCATGCCTTATTCCCGATATGGCAAAAGCAAAAGTTCCTAAGGTTTCAATTACGACCTGCAAGGTTTGTAACAGCTGGGGATCGTTATATGTCATTAAAATTCTTCTTTATTTATTGACTACATTTTGAGGCTTACCTTGAATGAATGCCTTGATGTTCTCTACTGCTATTTCTAATAGTCTCTTTCTTGCTTCAATTGTTGCCCATGCGATGTGTGGGGTGATGAAAGCATTGGGTTGTTTAAGCAAGGGAAGGTCATTCTGAGGCGGCTCTTGTGTGAGCACGTCAGCGCAATAAGCTTTCAGTTTTCCATTTTCCAAAGCAGTGAAAACGGCTTTCTCATCAACGAGCCCACCACGACCGGTATTAATCAGTATGGTTCCTTGATGCATTTGTTCAAATGCTTTCTCATTTATCATCTTAGAATTGTCAGGAGTCAGTGGACAATGAAGCGTGATAACATTCGCTGTACTATACAAACCCTCCAAAGTGGTTTTGCGAATCCATTCGGGCAAATCTCCGCTCTCTTTGCTTGTGTAGGCGGAAATATCCATTCCCAAAGTGTGACCAATTTTCGCCACTTTGAATCCGATGTTTCCCAACCCGATAATTCCCAAAGTCTTGCCAGCTAATTCCATTAGCGGCTTGTCCCAATAGCAGAAAGTGTCTTTGCTGCTCCACACTCCCTTTCTTGTTTCCGAAGCATAATAATCCACATGAGTTGCCACATTGAGTAAATGGGCGAACACCATCTGCGCTACGCTGTCGGTACTATACGCCGGAATGTTTGTAACTATAATTCCTTTATTCCTCGCTGCGGAAATGTCTATGTTGTTGTATCCGGTGGCAAGTTCTCCAATGTATTTTAATTTGGGTAATTGTTCGATAATATCTTCGGTAATTTCAATTTTATTAACAAGTAAGATATCAGCATCTTTTGCCCTTTCGATGACTTGCTCCTTATTGGAATTATCATAGACAACAAAATCTCCAAGCTGCTTGAAAGCGTCCCAGGAAATATCACCGGGATTGGCAGCGAAACCATCTAAATCAACTATTTTCATCTTCAAGTCCTTTTGTTTTATATCTATCTTCCCAACATTTCATCATCCATTGGTAATGTTTTTCTTCTTGATGCGAATGTTGTGGAAACCAGAATCGTGAATTTTTTAACGAATCCGGTAAGTATTGTTGTTTTGTAAAATGCGCAGGATAATCATGTGGGTATTTATACCCATCGTGATAACCTAACTCAGACATTAGCTGTGTGGGAGCATTGCGAAGATGGAGTGGAACTGGTTGGTTTCCACTTTTTCTCACTTCGTCCAATGCAGCATCAATGGCGAGGTAAGCCGAGTTACTTTTAGGCGATACGGATAAATAAACTGCTGCTTCAGCTAATGGGATTCTTGCCTCCGGCCAGCCAATTTTCATCACAGTGTCAAAAGCGGCATTTGCCAACAACAATGCGTTGGGGTTTGCCAATCCTATATCCTCCGCCGCGCTGATGACAAGTCTTCTCGCGATAAATTTAGGATCTTCTCCTCCTTCTATCATCCGTGCCATCCAATACAATGTTGCATCGGGGTCGCTTCCTCTAATGGATTTGATAAAAGCTGAGATGATGTCATAGTGCATCTCTCCATCTTTATCATATGTCATTGAGTTTTGTTGAAGACAGCTTGCTACAAGGCTATTCGTAATTTCCACCTTGTTTTCTCTTATGGTGCCAACCACCAATTCTAATATGTTGAGAAGTTTTCTTGCATCTCCGCCACTGTACCTAAACAAAGCTTCGCTTTCAATTATTTGGATGTCTTTGTCTTTCAAATAAGTATCTGTCTTTATAGTTCTTTCCAACAGACTTGAAAGTTCCTCTTTATTTAGGCTCTGCAATACATAAACCTGGCATCTTGACAGCAATGGTCTGATAACTTCGAATGATGGATTTTCTGTTGTTGCCCCTATGAGTGTAATAATTCCTTTCTCGACAGCGGGCAACAATGAATCTTGTTGTGACTTAGAAAACCTGTGAATTTCGTCTATGAAAAGGATGGGTGGCAAGGAGTTGAAGAAACGATTATTCTTAGCACGTTCCAAAACATTACGAACATCTTTGACTCCACTTGTAACTGCAGATAAAGTATAAAAAGGGGTTTCCAACTTATTAGCGATAATTTGCGCCAATGTGGTTTTGCCCACCCCCGGAGGTCCCCATAATATAAAGGAAGAGATATGTCCCGAATCTATCATATTGCGCAAGACTGCTCCTTTGCCGACCAAATGTTTTTGACCGACATATTCATCAAGTGTGTGAGGTCGCATGCGTTCCGCTAAGGGCTCCATATCCTAAATACATTAATAATATTAATGCAAAGATAGTAAAAGTATTTGATTTATAATAACAGTTGCATTGATTTTTATTCTCTGAACTTTTTTTTAATAAAATGTTTGGAAGTTCACGCATTTGTACTTACTTTTGCAGCGATTTTCAAATAAGCTTTTGGATAATTTTAGGTTAGGAAAATATATGAAGCGACAAGGACAAACACTGACTTTAAAAACATTGACTAAGAAGAATGTATGGAATATTCAAGAGAATGATGTTTTCAGATTGTGGTCACAGGCTCAACGTGATGCGGATCTAAAAGAAAATAGTCATCATTACTTGGATATTATAAAGTCTGCTTTCTTCATTGAAGAAGTGAAAGTAGATAAAGTTGAGGTTATTCGGAAGTATGAAGAACGAGGTTGCAAAGTTGGTAGCGTCCGTTTTGATAATGGCACACCTGTTAAATGGGCCATAAAGAAAAAAAATATCACACGAATAAATGATTTGAATACGGATAATATTCATCATGTTTCCGCTGCCAAACTCATTGAGATTCTTGAAAGGAACTTTGGAGGGGGATGGGAAAGTTTGCCTCAATCCGTACAAAGTGTTATTCAAAGTGCATTTGAAGTTTCGACAACCACTCTGCCTACAGAAAGACTCAAGAAAACAGGAGGATTGTATGAGATGAAATTAAAGGAAGGCTTTGAAATCTTGGAAATAACAAAGGGTTCATGGACTGAAGCCATTTTCGTAAAGGAGCTTTCAACAGGAGATGGCACTCAATCGGGAAAAGTCGATGATGAGATGTTAGATTCGGAAGGGAATATTCTATGTAAAGATGATATTGATGATTCGGAAATTGAGGAAGATGAGTTCGATGACGATAAGCTGACGGAAGAAAGTTATCATACGACATTCGATGCCGGTCCTGAGGTTTTGGAAATGGAATCGGAAGATGTGGTAGATGACGATTTCTAACTGATAAATTATCACAGGGATTAGGGATGGGTTAAAAGCTCATCCCTTTTTTGTTGTTTTTTTTGCTTAATCAGTCTGTTTTTGAAAGAAAGAGATAAAACGTGAAAATGTGGGCTTTTACTTTTCAATAACTATTAAGTTATCAGATGATTATGTCTTTTTGAAAATGTATAAAAGCAATTCAACACTTTTATAGCTAAAATAATATAAAAAACTTGAATTTGTAAAATAAAAGAATTATATTTGCAAAAGGAATAAAGCGATCGTTTTTTTTATCTTAATCTTATGGGAAAGTATAACATTACAGAGAAAAAGAAGAAAGTTGCCGCTTATCGCAGCTTGGTCAGCCCTCAGCTGATGGACGAACTAAAGGATAAGATTTTGAATGTTATACTTATCCAGCAAAAATATAAAGACAAGAATTTCTCAGCAAAGCAGTTAGCTGAGATGTTGGGTACTAACACGAGATATATTTCCGCGGTTGTTAATGTGCGGTTTCACATGAACTATACGTCTTTCGTAAATAAGTTCCGTATTGAAGAAGCGATGGGCTTGTTAGTCGATAAGAGATATAAGGATTTAACTATTGAAGACATTAGCGATATGGTGGGTTTTTCCAATCGTCAATCTTTTTATGCCTCGTTTTATAAAATTAATGGCATCACTCCGCGACAATACAGATTAAACCATACCAACCCCATGTCTAAAGAAGCTAATCGACTAAAGAATGGCAACGGTGAACAGAACAAATAACACCCCCTCAATAGATCTTGTGACTCAGATGAACCAAAAAGTTTTTGATTTTTCAAACGAAAGATTTGATGATATACAGATCTTAAGATACCATTTGTGTGGGTTTGAGAAACTTTCACTAAGGCAGAAAAAATATGTTTATTGTCTGTCGCAAGCCACACTTTGGGGAAGAGATATAACCTTCGATCAGTTTGGCAAATATAACTTGAAAGTCAGGAGAGCGTTGGAAGCTATCTTTCTTTCCAAGTTCAAGGAAGAGAGTGATGATTTTCGAGCCTTGGAGTTGTATCTGAAGAAAGTATGGTTTGCGAATGGAATATATCATCATTATAGTTCGGATAAGTTTGTTCCCGGCTTCTCCAAAACTTATTTTGTCGATGCACTTCATCATGTAGATATTTCATTGCTTAGATTGGACGAAGGTGAAACGCTTGAGACCTTTATTGCGAATCTCGAGAAAGTTTTATTCGACCCAAACTATTTACCTAAACGAGTCAACAAGGCAGATGGTCAGGATATTGTGAAGACTTCGGCTTGCAACTACTATGAGCATGTCTCTCAAGCAGAAGTGGAACAGTTTTATGAGCATAAAAAAAAGAAAGCCCATGACAATCCTCCATCTTTTGGTTTAAACTCGAAGGTAATTAAAGAAAACGGAGTGATAAGAGAACTTGTCTGGAAGGCCGGTGGACAATATGGTAGTGCGATAAGACGAATAATAGAATGGCTTGATAAGGCAAAACGATATGCTGAAAATTCACGTCAGGTTCAGACTATAGAGTTATTAATTAAATTCTATAAATCAGGAAATCTTACTGATTTCGATAATTATTCCATTGCATGGGTGAATGATTTAGAGGGACAAGTGGATTTTATTAATGGTTTTATTGAAGTTTATGGCGACCCTCTTGGCTATAAAGGCTCTTGGGAGGGCATCGTACACTATAAGGACTTAGAGGAGACAAAGCGAACAAGACTTATTTCTGACAATGCACAATGGTTTGAGGACAATTCTCCAACAGACAAGAGGTTTAAGAAGTCGGAAGTGAAAGGGGTAACTGCAAATGTGGTTTGCGCGGCAATGCTTGGTGGTGATGAATATCCATCAACGGCAATAGGAATTAACTTGCCCAATGCCGACTGGATAAGGGCGGAACATGGTTCGAAAAGCGTAACTATCTCCAATCTGATTCACGCTTACGATGAAGCATCAAAGAACAATGGCTTCTTGGAAGAGTTTGTTATTGACAAAGGAACTTTGGACTTAATAAAACAGTATGGAAATCAGACAGATATTCTTCACACCGATATACACGAATGTTTGGGACATGGAAGTGGAAAACTCTTGTCGGGCATAGACACTGATGCATTAAAGAATTATGGAAATACCATAGAAGAGACTCGAGCCGATCTCTTCGGACTTTACTATATGCCGGATGATAAGCTGCTAAGTTTAGGTTTGTTAAATTCGGAAGAAGCTTACAAAGCACAGTATTATTCTTATTTAATGAACGGTTTGCTGACTCAGCTCGCACGTATCAAACCCGGCAAATCCATCGAGGAGGCCCATATGCAAAACCGTGCATTGATAGCAAGATGGGCATTGGAGCTTGGTAAGAAAGCGAAAGTCGCGGAATTGATTTCCATATCAGGGAAGACGTTTTTGAGAATAAATGATTATTTGGCTCTTCGAGATATTTTTGCATATGAGTTGGCAGAAATTCAACGCATCAAGAGCGAAGGGGATTTCGACAAGGGCAGACAATTAGTGGAAAAGTACGCCATCAACATTGATCTCACCCTGCATAAGGAAATTTTATCAAGATATGATAGTCTTGACATTGCGCCATATAAAGGGTTCTTAAACCCGAAAATGGAAATTGTTCATAATGCCTCGGGAGAAATAGCAGACATTCGAATTGATTACACGGAGAGCTATACTGATCAGATGTTGAGATATTCAAATGAATACGGAATATTATGAATGAGGAAAAGAGCGAAACATTAAAGGAGATAAAAAGGTCTTTCCGCCTATTCATGGATGGAGCCACATCGAGTTCAATGAGAAAAAAGGGCTTGAATTATAAAATAAATTGGGGCATTCCACTACCATCGTTGCGAAAAATCTCAAAGGGCTATGGCAAGAATTTTGACTTAGCCATTGAGCTTTGGAAAGAGCCGATTCGAGAATGCAAAATCATGGCGACATACATCATGCCGGCGGAAAGAATGTCGCGCGAGCTGGTGGATGTTTGGATGGAAGCGGTGGATAATCAAGAACTTGCGGAACTAATAGCATTCAATTTGTTGAAAAATCTCTCGTTTGCTCCATCGCTGGCTTATGAATACATCGCATCGGAAAAGAAAATGCTTCAGATTTGTGGCTATCAATTGCTCGCCGCCCTTTTTGCCGATGGAAAGGAACCGAACGAACGTGGAATCAATGAATTTCTGGATCAGGTTCAAACCGCATTGAAGAGCGGTGAAATGGGAATAAAGCATTCGGCTTACAATTGCGTTTGTCGCTTTTGCGAACTTGGCGATATTTATGAACAAGTTGCGATAAAAGCTCTCTCAGAATTTGATCTGTTGTAATTTTTCACGAAGCATCAACCGTGTCTTTGTCTCTTTTTTTCAATCCTAACCAGAGTTTCATCCCTTATTTCTTCCAATCCCCTTTCCGTTGCCCTTGACTTCATCACTTTGCCATGCTGTCATATAGCGCATCAGTTGAAATTTAGTGAGGAAGCATAAATTCGAGCAAGTCTGTATAGAAAGAACTTCTCATCCTGTTTTACGGTGAATAACCCCATCACGCGCCTCTATAGAGCTGTGCTCAACGTCTCTATAGAGACGTGTGTTACGCCTCTATAGAGACATACTTAACGCCTCTATAGAGACGTACTTGACACCTCTATAGAGACGTTTTACGCTTACTGAAAAGGCTTTTCCGATTGATGCTTTTTCAATCATCCTCTTTCATGTTTTTCTCATCAATTCATCAGGATTTCCCGATGTTGCATGACCATGGAAAATCCTTTGTCGCTTCCCAATGGTTTCCTGAAAGATGTTGTTATTTCCACACAAAGTCGTGTCAAATCATGAGACCGGACGTATTCTGTTCCAATGTCGGATAACACATGCCTCCTTATGCCTCCAATTCGTATTCAGGTGATGGCAGACAGATGCTTGACAGCGAACATTCGACCCGCCCGGCATTACGAAATCATATTACAAAAACCACGCTCGCGACACGATTCGTAATCTGTTGATAATCAAGACAATATTAATTGCGATTTAAAAGCTTGCCTTTTGCGCCCCGATTCATGACCTTTTGCAGTGCAAAAGGTAAGCTTTTACAGAGCGAAAGCTAAGTTTTGGAGAGATGGATGAAGAATTATCAGGACATTATTGAACTTTTCCCATCTCATCGGAAAGAATTTTCACGTTTTGAAAGCTTAGTTTTTGAAATATGATTTGTAAGCTATTGATTATCATATTAAAAGAAGCCTCTTGAAGTGCTTTTCAGATTCTGTAATACCAAAAGAGCAGTTTGTTAATCCAAGAAAAGGAAAAGTGGAACCATCTGTAAGAACTCACGGGTTTTCCGCCAAAGCTAAGGATGAAGTTACGGTAACGCGACCTTTTGAAAGGCAAGCCCACGTTGAGAATTTGAATATGCTCTTTTCCTTGTCGATAAGCCGTCCGGATGGCATGCCAAATGGTGGCATGATAGGGATAATGCAGCAAATAGCGTTTTTTTAACGCAGTGTCATACCATATCATGGCATTCTTGTCGGAATCAACCACTACGCTTCCGCCTATAATCTTATCCTTATAAGTGGTTACATAGACATGTCCGTTGATGCTATTTCCAATCAGGTGAAAAAGTTTTTCATCGGGAATGTGTCTTTGTTTTCTGAATCGGTAATACGACTTAATGAGTTTATAAAGAATTGTAATTTCTTCATCGTTATCAGCCTCGCGTGTCATGATTCCCGTCTTGTAGGCTCTTCCGATGCGGTAGAGTGCTTTCTCATTGGCTCTTTCCTCCGGGCGTTTGCTGTGGAGCGAATGATGAATTTGCAACCATGGCACGGGGAAAAAGCCATGCCTTCTTAGGACTTTATAGCCAAACATTTTTCGAGAGATATGACTTATCTCCATGTGGTGGCAGTCGTGTTCTCTCAGATGTTCTACTAAGGAATCAAGAAGCGCAGCGAAGATAGTGTTTTTTTCTTTGAACGAGATAGTTTTGTCATACGTTCCCTCCCCATAGATGCGTGCATGGTTGGAGGTGCGAAAAGGAATAAATGTGGGCTGTCTTTGGATAATGGCTAAAATTTGTCCGTGTATCTCTCCCTTTTTGTTGCGGGCAATAGCCATACAAGGAAACATACGGGGGGTATGTTCCACTATCCAAAACAACTCCCGACTATGAAAAAAATCATCATTGAAGAGTTGTGGAAGTTCACTGCTTTGTGTGATTATCTCGACTTCCATTTTTACTTACAATGCAAAAATAGCAAATGTTTTCTAAAATAGCAATGGAAATGTTGTTTTTAACCGGTATTTTATTACTTTTGCGGGTAACATGAAAGTAACATTGATAGGAGCCGGAAATTTAGCCACTTCATTGGCATTGGCTTTGAAAGAAGCTAAATGCATAATTCCACAAATTTACAGCAGAACAACGGAGTCTGCCGAAACGCTCGCGCGACTTGTTAACAGTGAGCCAATAAACCATTTCTCGATGCTTTCCGATGATGCCGATGTATATATAATTTCCATCAAAGACATTGCTTTGGAAGAGGTCATTCCGGAAGTGTGCAAGAATAGGGACGATAAAGTGTTTCTACACACTGCGGGAACCATGTCGGTAAATTGCTTTGAGGGGTGGACTACACATTATGGTGTATTTTATCCCATGCAAACATTTTCAAGGGAACGGCGTGTGAAGTTTAAGGAAATACCCGTATTCTTGGAGTA
Organism: Prevotella brunnea; assembly: GCF_008016795.1. GTDB lineage: Bacteria > Bacteroidota > Bacteroidia > Bacteroidales > Bacteroidaceae > Prevotella > Prevotella brunnea. The sequence continues at coordinate 6,721 of NZ_SDIK01000052.1, read as the reverse complement.
TAGCGATGATATTGCCCGGAAACGTGTTGATGAGTTGGCACGCAAACTCACAAATAAAGTATATTATTTGTCTTCCGAGGATAGGAAATATCTGCACCTTTCTGCGGTATGGGCTTGTAATTTCGTGAACCACTGTTATGACATTGCATCGGATATATTAAGTGCCCATGACATACCTTTCTCTGTACTGTTACCACTGATTGACGAAACTGCACGAAAGGTTCATTCGCTCACCCCAAGGGAAGCACAAACCGGACCTGCGGTGCGTTTTGATGAGAATGTTATCGAAAAGCAAGTTAAGTTGATGAATGAGAATGCAATGGAAGCCCAACTCTATCAACTGTTGTCCGAAAGCATTCACGAGAAACATAAGAAGGAAAAATAGATTTTAGAAATATGATAAACTATGATTTACGCAAGATAAAGGCTGTTGTTTTTGATGTGGATGGTGTGCTCTCTTGCTGTACTGTGGCAATGGACAAACAGGGTGAGCCCATACGAACAATGAATATTAAAGATGGATATGCCATTCAGTTGGCGGAAAAGCTCGGTCTGAAAATAGCTATTATGACCGGAGGACGCAGTGAGGATATACGTTTGAGATATGAGTATTTGGGGGTGAAAGATGTTTTTCTGAGTTGTTCGGTTAAAATACGCGTGTGGGAAGAGTTTACCAAACGGTATCAACTCTCTGACGATGAAATAATCTACGTGGGCGACGATATTCCCGATTTCGAGGTGATGAGCCGTTCCGGTTGTGCCTGTTGCCCAAAGGATGCGGCTGCGGAGATAAAGAAAATATCCACTTACGTGAGCGATTTCAATGGGGGGTATGGAGTTGCCCGCGATGTGATAGAGCAAGTGTTGCGTGCACAAGGGAAGTGGAAAATGAACGGAAAGGCTTTTGGTTGGTAAAGGATTAAAATATGAGTTATAAGGATTATCACATTGTTCTGGCAAGCAACTCCCCGCGCAGAAAGGAACTTCTCCGCGGTTTAGATATTGATTTTGAAGTTAAGGTTTTGCCCGACATATCAGAGAATTATCCCATGAGCCTCTCGGCGTTAGACGTAGCTCTTTATATTAGTAATGAGAAAGCCGATGCTTACGAGAAATTAATTATGGGAAACGAGTTGATAATAACGGCGGATACCGTGGTTGTGGTCGGAAAAGACGTGTTGGGGAAACCGAAGAGTGCCACCGATGCAAAACGAATGTTGCAAGAGATAAGTGGTAGAACACATCAGGTAGTAACCGGCGTATGTCTCAGTACCACCAATTTTCGGAGAAGTTTCAAGGTGGTAACGAATGTTACATTTAAGAAATTAAAAGAATCGGAAATTGACTATTATATCAATAACTACAAGCCTTACGACAAAGCCGGCGCATACGGCATTCAGGAATGGATAGGATATGTGGGCGTAACCTCGCTCGAGGGAAGCTATTTCAATGTGATGGGATTGCCCATACAAAGAATTTGGGAGGAACTGAACAGGTTGTGATGGATACGGAAGAGATTGTTATTTGTCTATTCCATCGCGAGAGAGTAAGCCTTTTTGGGCATAATAATGCTTCACCTCTTTCATGTCGGTTGCTAAATCGGAATATTCAATCAGTTCTTGTGGCGCATAACGACCGGTGAGCACGACTTCCACTTTTTCGGAACGCTTTTCAAGGACGTGCAAAACCTCGTTTAAGTCGAGGAGATGCAGGTGCAGGGCGATGGTGATTTCATCGAGAATTACCATATCCACGTCCCCACGGGATAATTCTTTTGAGCAAACTCTTAGTCCCTCGTGAGCTGCAATCTTATCGGCTTTATTCGGCTCTCTGTCCAACATGCAACCGCAACCGAACTGTTCGATGCGAATATTCTTCACGAACTCGGTGATGCGCGTCTCATTGTACTTCATTGATTTTACGAATTGGGCAATATAAACTCTTTTCCCGGACATCGCGGCACGAACGGCGAGACCGAAAGCTGCTGTTGTCTTTCCTTTTCCGTTGCCCGTGTAGAGATGAACTTGTCCTTCGTGGAACATAGTCTTTGTAATGTTCATTTTGCTATTCATGGTGATAAGGCTCTCCTTTGATGATGGTGCAGGCTCTGTACAATTGTTCCGTGAAAATAAGTCGTACCATCTGGTGGCTAAAAGTCATTTTGGATAATGATAATTGCTCGTTGGCTCGTTTGTAAACGTCCGGAGAAAAACCGTATGCGCCACCGATGGCAAAGACGACTCGTTTGGCAACGTTCTCCTTCTTTTGCAGCCAATTGGCAAACTCAACCGATCGCAACTCTTTCCCATGTTCGTCCAGCAATATCAAGGTGTCGGATGGTTGAACTTCCCTGAGGATGAGGGCACCTTCACGCTCTTTTTGTAAGTCTTCTGAAAGATTTTTAGAGTTCTTTAATTCAGGGATGGTGACGAGAGAGAAAGGAAGATAGTGCTCTATGCGCGAGATATAATCATTGATTGCCGCGATGAAATGCTTTTCCTTGGTCTTTCCAATTAAAAGTAACGTAGCTTTCATTTTTCCTCATGTCTGGTTTTATAAAATAAAGCCTCTATTGACAAAGCTGCCGAGGAGCGTTATTTCTCATCTATTGTTTTGTCGTATTTTCTCTTATATTCGTGTTCCCTACGTTTATTCATGGGAAACCATCCTTTTTCCACCCTCTTCTTTTGCTCAAAAATTTCACCGATACCCCATAATAGAGAAGCTCCGGTAACACCTAAAAGGGCCGACCAAAATGTATCTTTGATGAAAAGAGCCAAAACACAACAGATGATGCCTGAAACACACCATATAATCCAAGGCTTAGTCCCAAAATAGTATTCCGTTTTGATAACCATAGGATGAAAAATCCCAATAATCAAGAAAGTGCAGGCAGCAAGGATGATTCCTTCGAAATATAATTCCATCTTATTTACTTAATTTTGTGGTAATGGAAGAATAACATTCTAAGATGCGATTTCAACCAATAATTCAATACATAATATCTAATGATGTGCAAAAATACAAAAAAATAATGCAATTAGACTCCTTATATTGCGAATAAATGAGTATATTTGCAAATATAAACATAAATAATATCTCAGTAAACTATGCAGAATAATCAAGAACTTATTTCCCTCTGTGAGCAGAAAGCTCAGCAGTGGCTTACACCCGCTTTCGATGCGGAAACACGTAAAGCAGTGAAGACAATGCTTGAGAACGAAGATAAAAACGCGTTGGTAGAGTCTTTCTACAAAGACTTAGAATTTGGAACCGGTGGACTTAGAGGCATTATGGGAGCAGGTTCTAACAGAATGAATATCTATACCGTAGGTATGGCTACACAAGGCTTTGCCAACTATCTCAAAATGAACTTTAAGGACAGAGAAGAGATTAGCGTTGTGGTATGCCATGACTGTCGAAATAACTCACGTTCTTTTGCAGAGAAAGTTGCAGACATTTTCTCTGCAAATGGAATAAAAGTATATTTGTTCGAGGATTTACGTCCTACACCGGAATGTTCCTTTGCCATTCGCTACCTAAAGGCTCAAGCAGGTGTTAATATCACGGCAAGTCATAATCCACGTGAGTATAATGGATATAAGGCTTATTGGGAAGACGGTGCACAAGTACTGACCCCACATGATGCAGGTATCATAGCGGAAGTAAACAAAGTAAAAGTAGAGGATGTTCGCTTTGAAGGAAACAAAAACCTAATTCAAATCATTGGAGAGGATATTGACAAGGTTTATTTGGAACAAGTTAAGACCGTATGCATTGACCCGGAGGTAATAAAGCGGCAACATGACTTAAAAATCGTTTACACACCACTCCACGGTGCCGGTAGGATAATGGTTCCGAAGGCATTGCGTTCTTGGGGATTTGACAATATCCATTGTGTCGAGGAACAGATGGTTGTAGATGGAAACTTCCCAACCGTAGATCGCCCCAATCCGGAAATCGCTGAGGCTTTAACTCTGGGTTTGAGAGATGCGAAGAAGTTAGATGCCGATATTCTTATGGCGTCAGACCCAGACTCAGATCGTGTCGGAATGGCTTGCAAGGATAGCAATGGAGAATGGGTATTAATCAATGGCAATCAAACTTGTCTGCTCTATTTGTGGTATATCATTACCAATCGTCAGGCATTAGGAAAAATGCAACCTACCGATTATATCGTGAAAACAATCGTTACAACGGAAGTCATTACGGAAATAGCAAAAAAACACAACATTGAAATGCGCGACTGCTATACCGGATTTAAGTGGATTGCTCATGAAATAGCTATCTCGGAAGGAAAGAAACAATTTATTGGTGGAGGAGAAGAAAGTTATGGCTTTTTGGCGGAAGACTTCGTACGCGACAAAGATGCGGTGAGCGCATGTGCTCTGTTGGCAGAAATATGTGCTTATGCGAAAGATAAGGGCAAAACTCTTTACGATTTGCTTATGGATATTTATCTTGAGTATGGATTTAGCGAAGAATACACCATCAATGTTGAAAGACCGGGCAAGAGCGGAGCGGATGAAATTCAGCAAATGATGAAGAACTTCAGAAATAATCCACCCAAAGAACTCGGTGGAAGCAAAATTTGTTTGTGGAAAGATTTCTTAAGGCTTGAGGCTGTCGATGCGCAAGGAAACAAAACTCCTTTGGTCATGCCCGATAAGAGTAACGTGCTACAATGGTTCTGCACAGATGGAAACAAAGTAAGCGTGCGTCCATCGGGAACCGAACCCAAGATTAAGTTCTACCTTGAGATTAAGGATAAGATGAAATCGCCAGATGAATATAAAACTTGTCGCGCTCGTGCTTGTGAGAAAATTTCAGCTATCAAAAAGAGTTTGGGATTGGAATAGGAAATATAAATAAAGATAAAATCGCTATAGACATTTGTAAAGTCGGACAGCTTTTCAAATGTTGATAATAGAATTAAGTAGGCTGAAACAACCAGCCTACTTTTTTATTGTGTAAAGTTCGAGAAATGCTCACTTATTTTTGAGATTACGAGAGTACAAAATAGATTAGATTTACGACAGAGGAGTTAAAACAAGGATTGAAATCATAACCACCTCCAATAAGTTCGCCGAAATTGTAAAAAACGTAAATAAGCACTAAGGTATCATGAAAAACATTCCAACAAGAATATTTATCCCCCGAAGACTTACCTTAAATATTCTTTTAGTATGTCTTACCATTACTTTTTATAGGATTAATTTGGAGATGTAAGTATTTTTTTATTACTTTGCACACGAAAATAAATTGAATTTCATTAATTATTAATTAATTTAGAGAGACATGAAAAAGTTAGTACTTTTATTTGCTGCCGCAACTATGGCAGTTTCCGTATCAGCACAGTCTGTTTCGGAAAGCAAAACTTTTGATAACATCTACATTGGTATTAATGGTGGTGTTGCAACAAAGACAACAGGGCACAGATGGTTGAGTGATCTTAATCCAAATGCCGGTCTTAGAATTGGTCGTTACTTCACACCTGTCTTTGGTTTGGCAATCGAAGGCAATGCATATTTCTCAAACAAACCTTGGGCATCTACAGGAACAGCTGTTCGCGCCATCAATACACAACTACTCGCAACCGTAAACTTTAGCAATTGGTTCGGTGGTTACAAAGGTGAACCAAGAACATTCGAGGTAAGTGGTGTATATGGTCTTGGTTGGGGACACGTTTTCAACAACAGAAAAGACCTTGATCCCATCAACCGCATGACTTCCAAAGCCGGTTTGGACTTTGCTTTCAATCTCGGTGCAAATAAAGCATGGCAGATTTACATTGAGCCGTCCATCAACTTCGCGTTCTTGGGACAAAGCGTGAACAACAATGAGTCAGGTGCAGCTTATGGCTACAAGGCTTACAGCCAGTCTAACCAACCTGCTTACAACATCCATAACTCATTCGTACAACTGAATGCTGGCATTGTCTATAAGTTTAAGAATACTAACGGTACACACAACTTCACCATTATCACTCCACGTGATCAGGCTGAAATCGACGCTTTGAACGCACAAATAAACGAGCTTCGCAACCGCAAGCCGGAAGTTATCACCAAGGAAGTTGTTAAGGAAGTTCCCACCGTTAAGGAATTCACTGTATCTGACTTGGTATTCGTAACATTTGCTCAAGCAAAATACAATCTGACTAACGAAGCTAAAGCAGCTCTCGACAAGATCAATGAAGGCTCACACGTACAGATTGTTGGTACAGCATCTCCGGAGGGTAATCCTACATTCAACCAGACATTGTCTGAAAACCGTGCTAAGGTTGTTGCTGATTATCTCACAAGCCGTGGTGTTATCGTTGATGAGGCTACTGGTAAGGGTGTTCAGGGTACGACTTCCAACCGTTTGGCAGTAGTATATGTAAAGTAATCGGATTGAGTTTATAAAAAACTTAATCATTGATCTGAAATACGAGGGTGCGTCCAAAGTACGTACCCTCTTTTTTGGCGTAATGGACATTTGGTAGGCTGAAAAGCTCCAGATGTCCTTTATTTATTACCTTTGTACCATTTGAAAAACTATGAATAAAAAACATGTGTCTTCTGTGGCAGCTTAAATGTTAAAAAGAATGATCATCGCCGGGGCTGTAAATGTATTTTTAACGTGAGTTCGATGAATTCACGTTAACATAAGATATCGTTTATTTCCCTAACGCCAAATTATAGTTACTAAAGCGGTGTTTTGGCTCAGTAGAAAATCAGTG
>NZ_SDIK01000051.1 GCF_008016795.1 Prevotella brunnea | reverse complement strand
AGTAAATTTCTACTGAGCCCATTTTATGGAGATATTCGTTGGCTATCTTCACCATTGTTGCATCTGTCAGTCGTTCTGAATCATGTGCTGAGAATGAGAGTATGGTATGACAAACTGGTTTTTGTACATTCGGACGCATAGAGGCTTGCAAGTTGAAGTCGTGTGCAATGTCATTTGGTAAAGAACTGCGTACGTCATTAGCTTGTAAAACCTTGACTTGACCTTCGCATTTGCTGAGCATATAATTGACAACTCCACTGAAGTTTGTTCCTTTAATAATCTTGGCTATCATGGTTTCAATCGTTTCATGAGTTCGTGAGTAAGTTGTTTCAGTGCGTTCAAATCTTCATTGAGGGTAGAAATGTCAAAGGCATTGAGCCGATGGGCTATCTGATTGAGATTATTTGCCATACCCGAGACTGTGCGGATGAGTTGCATTTCTTCTGGTTTGATGTGTGCCTTAACCTCGGCTTTTGTAATGAGCCGACGTAAAAACTCAGTACGAGTGATAGAGGCTTCTCGTGCTTTACCCAGCAAAGTGTAGTACTCCATTGTATTAAGCCGAAGAAGCACTTGGTATTTCCGTTTCTCTGATAAAGTCTTGATGGGTCGCCCACCTTTATTCTTCTGTTCCATATTCTTGTTTTTTGATGAGACCAACGGGTTTTCACTTCCCAATGGTGGGAGCAAGTAGGTTTTGAGATACTCAAAACACAAACTTGCTTCCCAAACACACGCTATCTTCTAATACCACGCTTAGTTGTCGGTAATAACACCTGTTTCTCATTGATTTTGGATTGAGCAACGAGCCATTCGTTGAGGTCTTTGTGCTCTGGGTAACGTGTAGCGCCATCAACGATTTGCGGAAAGATTTGCTTCAAAACGGCAAAAGATTTACGTCCGGCATCATCATTATCCAGAAAACCTTCTACTTCTTGATAACCCATTATTTGCTCTTGAATGCGTGGCAAAAGTGCCAAAGAGTTGAGAACAATGGCATCGCTCATTGAAGATGGATTGAGTGTTTTCCATGAAAGAAAGTCCATAAAACCCTCAAATATTTGCAAGCGACCAGCACCTCTTTTAATCGTCGTAACAGCCTTCGGTGCGACACATCCTTTGAAATACATATTGCGGATTTCCCATCCCAAAGCATCGTTTGCAAATCCAATGGCATAGTATGTCCGTTTCATGTTTTGGAATAGAACTTCCGAGCAGTAGGAATTGGCTACGGTAAGGGGAATGGCACGCGCTGTGAGATAGCGAAGCAAATTAGGATTGGAAAGCGGTTGTGCTGAGAGGATTTCCAACTTGCGCTCAGAGAATTTTCTCTTACCTCCAAAAGAAAATTCTTGATGCGCTACTTGTTTTGTCCCGCAAAGATGCTGGATGGCTTCGCTGATAGAACAACGATGCAAAGCACATACAAGGTCTATGATGTCGCCATGCTCGCCCGAACCAAAGTCATACCATTGGTTGCGCTCTGTGTTTACTTTGAATGATGGTGTACTTTCGTTGCGCAGCAGAGAGTAGTACCAATAGTTAATGCCATGTACTCGTGCTGGCACATAGCCCTGTTGTTGCAAATAATCTGTGATAGAAATTTGCTTGATGTGTTGTATTTCCATTGTGATGTTGTTTTAAGTTGAAATGAATTTGCCCCAACCTTTTTCTTTTGGAGGTTGGTTGATTCTTGTTTGGTCGGACGGTCGTACACTATAGGCACCCATTTGCGACCGACCAAACTTATTTCTATTTGGTCGGATTGGTTCAGGTATATATAGCCTGCGTCCGACCGACCAAAGGTTTTAGGGTTGATTATCTCAGTTGAGCCGATATTTCCCTCGCTCTTCCTTTATTAGCATACCTTTATTGAGCAGAAACTGCAAGAGTTCTTTGAGTTTGGTTTGCCCATAAGATTGCCCTACGACCTCAGCATAAGCCTTTTTGAGTGCTGCAATGAGTTCGCCATAGGGCAAGACTTCACGCAAAGAAAAGGCTTGTGTCAATGCTTTACGATGTCCGGTGTCGCTTAGGTCGTGGTATGAATGGCGGTGGGGCTTGCAGTCTGCGTCCGTGTAGGAAGTATCGATTTCGGGAACGCACACCTCATCTTCAACCTCCTTGAGCCGAAAGGCAAACTTTTCAAAAGGTTTGGAGCGGATGATGGAGGGTGCAACGATGCTTCGGTCGGGCAGCGTGTTGTCTTTCGTGATTTGCAAGACTGTCTCTGCCTTGTTGTTGAGTTCCGTGCCGATATGCCCTCGCGCGTTGTCATCGCCTTTGTTGAGGTGAAGCACGGTTTGAATATGGATATTCTGCTCGCTCGTCCACTGCATCAGGTCGCCTACAAGTTTAGTCGCCTCCGTTGAGTTGTTGATGTCGAGCATCAAATCTCGAATGCCGTCAATGACCACCAAGCCCACGTTGGGTGCATGGTAGATGGCGTAGCGGATTATTTCTCTGCGCTCATTTGGGTCGGCAATGGCTCTGAGGTGGCTGAACTTCAAATACTCTGGCTCTCTATCAATCGGCAGTCCTGCCAATCGCAGAATGCGTTGCATCACGAGTTGGCAATGATAAGGGCTTTGCTCAGTGTCAAAGTAGAGGATAGTGCGCTTGCTCTCGGGAAATGATGCCCGATACTCCAGAACTTGCCCATTGACAAGAGCTGCTGCAACGATGGCACTCACATTGAAAGTTTTCTTTGCTTTGGCTTTACCTGTTGACACACTGAAGTTGCCCAATGTGCCAATTATGGCTTCACCTGCTTGCAGTACAACTGGAGGAAGCGCAAACTCGTCCGTAACATGGATAAGCGATGCTTGCCAAATGTTTTCATAATCAGTCGTGTTCATCCTCGTCCTCCTGTCTTTCGTCCTGCCAATTCCAGCGCAAGGTCGGCATCCACAATAATCTTGCGACCTACTTGCGTAATGGCACGATTGATTTTGCCACTCTGTTTGATACGATTAGCTGTGGGCAGACTGCACCCAAAGAGGCATGCAATGCCAGCCAAGCCGTACACATATCGCTTTTCTTCTTTGGAGGAAGAAGCCTTTGTTGATTCCCTGCTCGTGGATATATTACCGTGTTGTGCAAGGAAAAGTAATTCTTCACCAGTCATCTGCCAAACAGGCTTGTCCAGTAATTCGTTTATCGTCATAATCCAATTGTTTTGAAATGAAAATTCGTCCTTGCGCATAGGGCTTTCAGTCAGCTCTGACGATACAAAAGTAGAGGGCTTTTAATGTTCTACCAAGTGAAAGGGATATGGCGGGAAATATAAGAGAAAATAGGGAAATCAGAGACTATCAAAAACACTTAAACCATACTCATAAAGTGAACAATATCGGGCAAAATACCGTTTATAAGTAATCATTATGATTGTTTTAGTGATTTTCTCTTACACGTACATTAGATTCTGAACAGGTGTAGATCTATAAAAATATTGAGAGGAAATCGTGTCTAATTTTTCACCAAGGGTAGCAACCTAACTTTGTGAAGGGAAAATAAGCCTCTGTTCGCTAAATTCAATCTCTCATTTACTTCCAGCAAACACTCTCCCTCGTAAGAATAATCTTTGACTCCGTGTCATCACCACGACCAAAGCTGCACGGTCAATGTCCCAGACCAAGCACGAATACCAGCAACCGCCAACCACAGTGCGAGGTCGATTACACATACCGCTTCAAGCCTACGGCAACACACTCCCTCCTCCCTCGGGCATAAAGACAATGGGCGGTAGCCTACCACTGGGCGAAAATGTCCTCCAAAGCGAGGCGACTACCGATAAAAAGAAAGCAGACCTTGGTGCCGCACTGGGCGGATCCAAAGTCTGCTTGATTATGTATTAAAATTAACGTGAGTTCGACGAATTCAGAACAGAGCAAGTTGTGTATCAATAGTCCTTTGTACATTGATGCACGGCTTCTTTGGAAACAAACAATAGGCAGCAATAGCACCTAATAAGTTGACGATGAAATTGTCAAAGCATCTATGACTGGAGTGCTCCACCTGCGCAATATTCTTAAGCTCGTCATTCACACTTTCTATAATGGCTCTTTTTCTGAGTAAGAGCCTGGCAGAAACACTCATCAAAGCTCCTTTCATGTTACTTTTCAATTTGGCAATAAGTTGTATTCCATCCACAAACAGTCTTTGGAAGAGATTCTTGCCGATGTACCCCTTGTCGCTGACCAGCTTGCCATATATGAAATCTACAAAAGCTTTGTATTCCAAAGGCTTACGGTCATCAATATCTCCCGGTGTTATCATAAAATTGATAAGCTCTCCTTTCTCATTACAAATCAAATGTAATTTGAAACCGAAGAACCAACCCATGGAGCATTTTCCTCTTTGGGCTATACCTTTGAAAACCTTGTGAATATGTATTCTTTGGTTCTTGCAGACACGTAGTGGTGTGCTATCAACGAAGCTTATGCCCGTACATTTGCCCAACAGAACCTTCTTGATAAACAAGGTTAAGGGTACGGCTACCTCCCTTTCCAATTCTACTATACGGTTGTATGAGACAACTTTAGGAAACAAATGACGCAGATGCTTACATACTTTTTCAATATAGAAATGTTTAAAGCAACGATAACCAGAGTCGTGAAAAAGAATCATTATTAGCATGACTTCTGCCTTTGACATCGTGGAATTACGCTGATAGTTTCTTTTTCCGGTAGGTTTTAGCGTATATTTTGCCGTCATTGCATCAAAAAACTTGCAGAAATCATCTGCCATACAAAATATTTCAGTAACTTTGTCCTCGGTGATCATAGCGATTTTTGTTTGTAATTGTTTGTAAATCAATACTATAAAGTTACAACAATTTTCGCTAATCACCAAATTTACAGACACTTATAATTCATCGAACTCACGTTAAAATTATGTCTATTTTAGTTTTGTATTGAAGTCAACCTTCCATTTTCAAAATAGAGATAACTTCCATAGCCATAGACCCATTGCTCATGAACTCCCCAAGATCCAGATGTTTTATTGATGTCAGAGGGCTTTCCCCATGATTCTTCACACATTTTCTTCGTAAAGCCAATTTTTACCTTTCCTTGAATTATGAGTGTGCCATTAGCTTTACCATATTTTGTAATCATTGATTTTTCCCAATTAGCCTTTTTCTTTGATTCGGCTAAATACTCATTATACGGAATAAAATTCTTTAAATACGTACTACAAAACACATCTTTTATATCGTTCGATGTGAGTATATAGCCTAGCATTGCTTTGTCATCAGCTTCTATGAAAGTTAAATCAACAATTTCCCAAACATGGTTTTGGGGGATGCTTTGAAGTGGTTTTCCATCTGATAGGTTATAAACAATATAATCACCTCCCAATGAACGGTTTGATGTGTATTGATTCACATACTTTTTCCCCTTCATTGTTTCTCGCAATTTTTCAAAATAGCCTAATATTATAAACTTATGTATGTTTATAAGTTCATCTCTTTTTGTGAGAACATCATTGTTATACTCATCATTTACAAAACCAACATCCAAATAATTTCTACCTGGGTATTTTTCGTTACTGACTATCAGATAAAAATGTTTTGTACGATACGTTCCTCTATCATCAGACTGAATAGAGTCCGCTCCTATAATGTCAAATACTTCATTATTAAAAGTACCAAATTTTGATTCATATATTGTAAATCCAGTATCTGGTGATATAACAGCTTCGTTACAATATCCGCGAGAATTTGGTTTCCGTGAATATATAGTTGGACCGTTATCCAACCCTATTGAAGACCTACCCATTTCTGGTAAGATTTGTATCTTTTGTCCAATGAGAGACGGAAGGTTGTTTCGTGTTATATTGGTAAGGCTATCATAAGGAAGGATAACCCGCTCTTCGTCTGCTTGTGAAACAATCTTATAAGACTGTATTTGAGCGAAATTGCACAATGCTATGGCACAAAGTGCAAGTGAAAGAATGTACTTTTTCATATCTCTTGAATTTATAAGTTTTACAATCAACATTTCTTTTCTTCAACCAAATATGAATCAACAGAGAAACTCCACTTACCTTGCATGAATACTTCTTGATAAGGGTCTTGAATCATAGTTGGCACATAATCTTCTTCATTAATTTTATTGTAGTCTACCAAGTAAATATAATAATCGTGTTTTCTCAGTTTAGCTGAGTCTATTTCATTCTTAGACCAATGAAAATGGTTATTACCCTCAAAGGTCTTTACTTCAATGTATCTGCGTTGAGTGGAGGATTCGCTATGGAATGATATAATATCATAACCTGCAGAAACATCGATTTCTGAAATCTGTTTAATTTTTTTCTTCTGTTGTTCGGTATATGGGCAACGTTTCCTTTCAAAATCCAATACAAACAGTTCGCCCTCTTCACCCATGAGTCTTTCATGCTCGAGTTTTTCCATAAGCTGACTCAGGGACATGGTACGCTTGTGTTTTATCGCCTTTTTGAAAATCTGTTCGTATTCATTGCTAATAATGAATTTCAATCCATCTGTTTTGACAGCTCCAAAACTTACGAGAAGATTTCTAAACACAGCAGATTCTAATCTGAATGCCCTCCGAGGAATATAAAATAAATCTTCTTGTTCGTCATACGTAACTTGTGCGTCATCGAATAAGCCATTTTTACTAAGCACATTAAAGCAATGAGAACAAAGTTCCCTAATAAACACATCTTCATGGATTGCGTGATAAGTTAAGGACTTGGATACACATAAATCACCCTCAACATTTAATAAGTCAAGTTCTTGTAATGCTAAAATTCCACATGGAAAAACAAGGTCTATTCCTTCAACAAAAGAACATGCGGCTTTTACTGACGACAAACTTACATTGTTTCCCGTCAGTAATTTTCTACAAAGGAATAGAATTCCATTTTTGTCCCCGATGGAACTATATCTTTTTAGCTCTTGCCTCATAGTCGCGTAGAATAGCTTTTACATCATCTATGCCTCCAGATTCTAAAACGTTATCAAAAAGAGGTATAGGCATACTCTCCATTATATCGTTTAGTCGTTGCTCTTTCTCTGCAAGTCGTTTGTTAATGGTTTCATCTATCGTATCTTTAGATATAAGATAGTAATACTTTGTATTAACGTCTGGTTTCAAGCCATAACGGTGTATTCTATCTTTAGATTGTATAAAGTGAGCTGCATTAAATGACCTTTCAATATATATCGCATTATGACATTTCTTGTGCAGAGATATTGATTCTGCAACAGCAAATGGATTTGCAAGAATTACTCTGAATGAAGAATCGTCGCGATTAAACTCACGGACAATAGATTCACGAGTCAGACTATTCATTTCATCTGATCCATCGCTTGCTTCCACAGGAGTTGCCCCATAAAGCATTCGAGAAGCTATACCTCGTTCTTTTAGGTATTCACTCATTCTTTCAATATTGCGAATAAAAGAAGCCCAAATGACAACTTTACCACCAGCTTTAACTATTTCTTCTGCAATATCGGCTGCTTTGATGAATTTGTTTGGAACTTCAGAAGATACAAACTGCTTAATGCCAGCAATAAAATCGCTATCTTCTTCTGATTCTGCAATATCCTCACCAACATCATCAATATCAGTCAATTTAGAATTTAGCAATTCTGGATTGGTAGCGACTTGCATCAAGCGAATAAACTTCGCTTTTCTAACTTTTTTAAGGAAAGGAGACATATCTTCATCAATCTCGGCCATGAACTTATTTTCTATTGCATTATAGATTGATTTCTGAGAGTCTGACATTTCCACTTCAATTTCCTCAAAAAAAGCAGGCGGAATGTTTAGGTCACTTTTGCGCACACGAATAAAGAATGGTGCGATTTTATTTATTAAATCGTCCACTCGTTCATCTTCAGATGAATGACTCATGTTTACGAGTTGTGGAACATTGTATGTTAACACATCTCTATCCGGCCAAATGAAATGAAAGAGATTATACAAATCTTCATACCCATTTGGAGCCGGAGTTCCTGTAAGTACAACACGTGAAGCGGCTTTTGAAGCCAATTCCATTGTAGATGCAGCCATAATACCACCGTGGGTGTTTTTGATTTTATGTGCTTCATCTAATACGACCATCGCTTTATGTTGCGATAGGAAAAAAAGCAAATCATCCTTGATTGAGATAATTGATTGGTATGACGTAAGAGTGATGTCTGCATGGGACATTCCATGTAGATACAATGATTTCTCTTTCGTAGTCATACCACCAATAAGACGCATCGATGTTGGTTCTGTACCAAAGCACTCTTTATATTCAATTTCCCATGGGCCGAATGAACTTAAAGGACCAATAATAACGATACGATTTACGTGTTTAGGGTCGTCTTTAGGGAGATTATGGAGATAAGCATAGGCTCCATAAACCACACTTGTTTTTCCGGCACCAGGTACAGAAAAATTACAAGCGTTTTGAGCGAATGCCATATGGTATGCCGATAACATTTGTAATTTATACAGCTGTCGATTCGGCATATTTTTTATAAGAGACTCTTCAAAACGCTTGAATTCATCAATCTGGGGATGATTATCTCTGATGTTTCGTGCTTGCTGGGAGAACTCTTCAAACAGAGACTCTTGTGTTCGGAAATTTTGCATTTCACGGTTGATACCTTCTCCGAACGAAATATCACAGTTAATGTATTTAGCAAGAACCTTGATATGGTTCATGGTTACATTGACATTCTCTGTAATTTCAACTTGTATGTGGTCTCCACAATCTGAAAATTTCAGATTAGAACGCATATAGAGCTTTGCCATTCGATTGCGGCGAATTTTATCTGCACCCTCACGAATGACAATGCTGTTGCCTTGAGACTCTATTTGAAGAACTCCTGTATTATTCATCTATTCTGCTTCTAAGTTCGTCTGCTTGTTGAATGAGATTTTGTAAGCCTTCCAAAATTTCAACCTGATACTTCTTAATACTGCTTGCCTGAGGATCAATGGAGCCCAATGAAGCAATGGCACCCAAAGCTTTTTTTACGAGAAGCATAGGCTCTTTGGCACGAAGTTGACTATCAATGTCGTCTTGTGCCGCATTGAAGTTATCTTCCATTTGCTGCTTAACGTGTTTGCGCCATTCCTGGTCACGAGCTTGCATACATGGAATAATGTCATCGCCTGTTGCGTTCTGTATGTATTCATCAACGCTTTTCTCTTCATAACTTGCAACAGCTTCGTTATGCTTGTCAAGGAAATTTTCCCATCGAGTCTTTGTACCGAAAACACTCGAAGAGGCCTGACCAGGCTTACGGAATAAATCGCGAATATCATTTTGAGCTAACCCCAATCTTATATAGTCAAAAGAAACAGCTTTTAGGTTGTTGACATCTTCTGGTGTGAAGCTCCACATATTAGCGACTCCAGCACTATACTGTTTAAGGGCAATGTTCAGTTTCTGGAAAGAGTCCTCGTGTCCTTCTGCCATTGTATAAATGCCGTCATACTCATAGAAGCTAAGATACTCATCCATCAAGGAAAGAATTTCGAGGTTTGTGTCAATATCTTTCTTCTTTATCCCCATGAAATTTGCAATCTCATCTCTCGTAAAACCAGCATCCTCTAAGTCTTTGCATTTAAGGTATTTTTCAATAGGGTTATAATCTACTTTCTCGTCTTCTCCCATCTGGAAGGATGTTTCGAGTTGGAGAATGTCTTTCTTTGTCGCATTCTCTGGTAGAATTACTGCTCTAAAGAATTTGCATCTATTCTTTTCCTCTTGCGTAGCTCTCGCGTCACTAAGGATTCTGTTCATCAAAGATACTCTTCGATTACCATCAACGATGACACCATCTGAAGTTACGATACCGAATTTAAGTTGACCTACTTGTCGAAGGCTTCCCATCGTCTTTTCGTTCTTGTCTGCTTTAGATTGCCACAAGAATTTTTCGATGAGTGCAGCATCGTCTGTAAGCTCTGGATTAAGTTTGTGGTTCTGTTTCTCATAAGATTTAACCACACTACCGATACGACCATTATACTGATTGTAGATGAGACATTCCATAGGAATCTCCCATACATCAAAAGATTTTCGCTCTCCTCGATAGAGAAGAGGATAACCTTGTGCAAACGGCACTTTCTTTTGAATTTGCTTCAGCAATTCAATTCTTTGACTACGTTCCATATATTAAATAATTATATCATTCAGATGATTTAGTGAATTAAGATTGAGACAATAGTCTGTATAGTCCCAAATGTCTTTTAAGTCAGATTGACGACCAATCCATCCTGCTCCGTCAACAATAACAATTTGTTTAGTGTTCTGATAAGTTGAGCGAATATAGTCACGCAAGTCTTTTACACTGCGCTTAAAATCAGACTGACCACGAGAAGTGGTTATGTTAAAGCTATATTTTACATAGCAGACAATTTCGTCTGTAGCTTCGTTTTGAATAGCGTAATTAACCTGAATTTCTCTGGTGCCATTACCGACAGGATCAACCTTTGGGTTGCGAACCAGTCTGTAACATTCTTGATTGCATATTTTTTCAAGAAGATTTTCAACTTGCTTAATATTAGCCAAAGAGACATCACTATTATATTGCGTGTCAAAGTCTTTGCTTATAAGGAAGTCCAAAAAATCATCATTCTGTAAGCGTTTCATAACAGTATCGGAAATGACGAAATTACGAAGTCTGTATGAGGGGATGTTTGTGGAAAGCTCACTATTACATGGCCCCTCAACAAACAAAGTACACACTTTGTTCATCATTTCTTCATCAGAAAGCATGAACACGCGAGTGTGTTTAACATCCCATTCTGTTTTGAAATCCATCTGCCGCTGGATTCTAAACATAGAAATAACACGCTTGAATAATTCTGTGCTAACACCAAGAATTACAAGAAGATTACCTAAAGAATCCTCATAATTTCTTATATACGCTTTAAGACCATCTAATGTGTTAATGTTTTGCATCTGCTGTTTGAGAGCGGATAGTTTTTCCGCTCTCTTTTCCAGATACTTTCTGTCAACATCATTATTTATAAAGAACATTGTAATACTCTTTATAAATTCTTTATATGGAATCTTATTCATTTCTGTTTCTTATTTATTGCCGAAATCAAACGCTCTGCTAATACTTGTATCACAGGGACGCATACAGAATTGCCAAGCAAATCAAAAGCTATGGTTCTTCCTCTTTTCTTATTTTCCAAGTAGGACAAATCATAGTCTTCATAACCGAATAATCTTAGTCCTTCGTCTATTGTTAGGTGTCGCACACCATTTTCTTCAACTACACCTATTCGTTCCATATCCATAGCAACCATAGTCGGTGCAATAGAGTTGGAATCAAGGAATTGGCTAAACTCAAAACTTAGTTTGCCTGTAACGATATTGTAGCCTTTTGGCTTTGTCGTGTCTGGTTTTCTTCTTGATGCAGTATTTCCATTTCTTGAAATGACTATCTTTTTCTTTGGATGTTCGTACACCAGATAACCTTTTTCAGTTAATGACGCAAGCATCGAAGTCAAGTTTTTCTCTTTATAAAATGAGGCAATCTGCTCTTGGGTTAGAGGCATTCCGTCCATCCAATCTATGCCAATAAGCTCTGCCCATTTCTTTTTGCGGCGCTCTTTTAGCAGCAAATTAAGAAAATCTTTTTCTTGTTTTGTAACTTTGCCTTTCAACGATATATCCCAGCTATGGATGTTGTGTTCACCACCACGCTTATCTTTTATGTATTTGCCTTCAAGTTGATTAGGCGTATAAGCGGCTAATAGCTTTTTAGTAAAAGCTGAATGTTCAGCAGGTAATCCATATTCTCTCACGTTTGAAAAAGTCGTGTGAGAGGTCGGTAAGTTGTCAAAATTTATTTTACCAATTTTTTTATCAAGACCTACAATGTAAACTCTTTTTCTGGCTTGTGGAACTCCAAAATCAGAAGCATCAAGAACTTTTACATATACGTTATATCCCGCAAGTTTCAGTTTCTTTACAATGGTAGTCAATGTGCGACCGTAAGTTGCACCATCTTCAACACCACCATGTTTAACAAGCCCTTCAACGTTCTCTAATATGAATCCCTTAGGTTTGTTTCCCAAAGCCGTAGATTCGTGAATAATTCTCTCTATCTCGAAAAACAAAGTGCCTCTCGTGTCAAGAAATCCAAGTCCGTTGCCAGCTGCACTGAATGGTTGACACGGAAAACCTCCGAGGATTATATCCAAGGAGTTATTAAACATTTGAACGTTTACATCATAAATGTTATAATCTACTTTCTCGTTAGGGTATCTATGTTTTAGTGCTTCTATTGCTGCGGGCTTAATCTCCGCAGTAAGTAAGCAATTTGTCTCAATACCAAATTCTCTTGCGGCTCTTTCAAAACCAATTCTAATGCCGCTCAAACCTGCAAATAAATCTATGAAGTTTAGCATTTGTTATACTGCTTTTCTGTTATATACCGTATCCATGTGCCATTCAAGGAAGGTGGGATTTGGCTTGACTACAGCATCGTTTATCAATAGTTTCTTACTCTCAAACATTCTTGGGAACAAAGAAGAATACCCAATGTCAAACTTATGAGACTCCAAATATGAAGATATGTGGAGTTTATAATCTTTGTCTATACCAATCAATCCTTCAACATATGCTTTTGCATATACAAGATTAAGCAGAAGTCCGTTGTCTGCTCTCATGGATTCTTCTTCATTCTGTGCTGACGGAATTATGTGGCAAGCGACAAGTAATTCAGGTATTTTAATTCCAGATATTACGCAGTGTCCATTATAATTCTTATTGACTATCTTCAAGAAAGGATAGTCATTAATGTCTTTGACAAAATCTTCCCACTCGCCAATATGAGCAAGATGCAAGGCCTGTTCTGGGTTGCCTGCTTCAAGAATATTGATTCTTGCTTTAATGGCTTCTTCTCTGAGGTAAGCCAAATTACCTTCAAATTCATCCCAAATAGGCTGGCATAATTTTATGGCTCCATCAAGACCTTTAACACCACGCTCCTTTAATTTGGGATCGCAATTTGCAAAGTTAGCCAATCGCATACCAATAGAACTTGGCGTGCGACCGACAAACTGTGCAAGTTTAATTATATCTGGATTTGTTTTGTTTATTCTACCAAACTCTATTCTATGATATAAGTCCAAGGCAAGAATGAACTCGTCTCGACTCCAGACTCTTTTTGTAGTTGACCTTTCTACCATGATGCAAGCAAACGTGAAGATAAATTAAGCGTTTTCTCTTCTAACTAACTCGTCAAGTGACACACCTAAAGTGTCAGCTATTCTGGTTGCCATATCAAGGCTTGGCTGACTCCTATTTGTGCACCACTTTGAAACAGTGGCTTGACCAATGTTGAGTTGTTCAGAAAGCCACTTGTTGGATTTCTTTTTTTCTGCAAGTATGACTTTTAGTCGATTCAAATCTTCTGTCATATCGATTATTGTATTTTTGAGTTACAAATATAGTAATTTTGAATGATAATAATTTCTTCTTAGGATAATTATTTTCCTTATAAATGCAAAAAAAACAAGAACCTTACGATTCTTGCCTTTTATTTGAATAATAAAAGGTTACATCACTCCACTAACAGGTACATTTACGATGTCGTGGACTGGGAACTTTTCGCAACCGATGTAGAGGGTGTCGAAAGCGTCGGAGTCGTCGGTGCGGTGTTCGAGCAGGTTTTCTTCTGATTCGGCGAGCTTTTCGCCTGACTTGTCCTTGCGGAAGCCGTTGCGCCCTCGGCTCACTCCTGCCGACTGGATGGCAAGGATAAGGTCGGGGTTGTTGCTGCGGTTGAAGAACGGCATGAGGCGTTGTTTGCCAGCGAAGCCTTGGTTGATAAGCAGATACTTCTCATCGTGGCGCATCGGGTTGCCGAGATAGACCGCTTTTACCTGCCAGCCGTGGCGTTCAAACGGGTGGATGACTACCCAACGGAAGTCCTGCTCGTTGTTGGGAGGTTTTGTTACGACCAAGAGCAATAGTGTAGTAGTTGATGACAGTCTTATTCTAGTAGCTCTGAAAGATACGTAAGAATAGAATCCCTGACATCGTGCCGCAATAAACCATACAAGAAATACCGAGAAACTTTTTGGGGTGTAATAAAGGGTGTAAATCGCATAACTTGCTGATTTACACCCTTATTTGCGGAGAGAGAGGGATTCGAACCCCCGGTACCTCTCGGTACGACGGTTTTCAAGACCGTTGTAATCGACCACTCTACCATCTCTCCAAATGATATAGCCGATGCTTTATCATGTTCTTTTTATAAGCGGTTGCAAAGATAGATAAAATATTTGATTAAATCAAATCATACTTGATATTTTTCACTATTATCCTAAATATTTTTTAGAACTTGCCCAATACCCCTCCCACTTTTCGAGCAAAATCCCGATTATTGCCATTTTTTACGACCATATGAGAGGGTACGAGAGCGAAAAACCAAAAAGTGTATAACCAAACGAATAACCTCTCGATACATTTCGTTTTTGCTTAATCCTTTATAACTATTTGATTATCAATATATCCATTGTGTCGTTTCGTTTTGCTGTCTTAAAACGTTGAAGTAAAAACAGCAGAGAAGAGGCTGCAACGGATTATTGTCGAAGCAATGTTACCATTATCTCCGCTGCCTTTTCCGGTGCGATAGAAGTGCCCAAACGTTCGCGTACCGATTGGTAATTGTCGAGCATGGCAGTGCGTCCGGTCTGCCCCGGCAAGATTTTATAGAGTTCGTTGGCAATGTTATATACCCTGAAGCGGTCGGCGAGCAACTCTTGCACAATTTCCTTGTCGGCAATGAGATTGACCAAAGAGATGTATTTCACCTTGATGACATGGCGAAAAGCGAATCGGATTAAATGAGGAAGGGGCGTTTCATAGCATACCACTTGCGGAACGTTGAAGAGCGCGGTCTCCAATGTTGCCGTTCCACTCGTTACAAGGGCTGCTGTTGAGTGCGAAAGAATATTATATGTCTCGTTTTTCAGTATCTTCGCATTGTTGCTTCCCAAGAACTTCCGATAATACGATTCGTCTATGGATTGTGCTCCTGCCACCACTAATTGGTAGTCCTCAAAATGCTTTGCCGCCTCAAGCATAGAAGGTAGATTGTCTTTGATTTCCTGACGTCTGCTTCCTGCCAATATGGCAATAATGGGTTGGTTGGTGAGTTCGTTACGTTCGCAAAACTCTTCCTTGCTTTCCGTATATTCACTGCGAAACGTCGCCACCTCTTCCACCGTGGGATTGCCAACATAATGTATCTTGTAATTGTGTTTCTGTTCAAAGAAAGGCACTTCAAAGGGCAGGATGGAAAACAACTCCTTAATATCGCGTTTGATGGAACGGATGCGCCATTCTTTCCATGCCCAAATTTTGGGCGAGATATAATAGTAAACCGGTATCTTCGTGTGCTTCTTTACATATTTGGCAATGTTGAGGTTAAAGCCCGGATAGTCCACGAGAATTACGGCATCGGGTTGCCATTTCGCGATATCCTCTTTACATAACTTCATGTTCTTGAGGATGATAGGCAGATGCAATAGTACCGGGATAAACCCCATGTATGCCAATTCCTTGTAGTGCTTGACACACTGTCCGCCCACTTCTGACATGAGGTCGCCGCCAAGGAACCTGAATTCCGCGTTACTATCATATTTTTGTAGTGCCATCATCAGGCGGGAGGCGTGCAAATCGCCTGAGGCTTCGCCAACGATTAAGTAATATTTCATAATTCAAGTGTCTGCTTTCTTGTTATGGAAAGGATTACGAATCGAGCCGGATTTCACTCTTCCCAATCTTTCATTTTCTCCAATGTCGTATAATCGGTTACATCGATGCGAACCGGTGTTACTGCCACGTATCCGTGGTTCAGTGCCCATTGGTCAGTATCGATTTTCTCCGGCTCATCATCCCGATATTGTCCTACCATCCAAAAATATTCAAAACCTCTTGGATGTTCGCAGCGAACAACCTCATTTATCCAACTTCCATACCCCATTCTACATAGTTTTATTCCGGAGAAGGTATTTGTTTTTGGAAAGTTTACGTTCAAACATACGCCTTGTGGCAATCCGTTGTCGAGCACTCGTTTCGTAATTTTTCGCACGTAAGGACGCAATGGGGAAAGGTCGGCATGTATATCGTAGTCGCAGCTGGAGAAGGCGATGGAGGGAATGCCTTTCAAGCAACCCTCTCGGGCAATGCCCATTGTGCCACTGTAATGGTTGTTTACCGAGGAATTGTCGCCGTGATTGATACCCCCGATGATTAAGTCGGGTTTCCTGCCATCGAGCACCCGTGCTATCGCCAATTTGACGCAGTCCACAGGCGTTCCCGTGCATGACCATAACTCACATTCCGGCAGCGTGTTTCGCTTCTTCAGGAGTAGATAATCCTCTACCGAGAAAGCACATGAAAAGCCGGAGCGTGCAGCTTCCGGCGCGCAAACGACAATTTCAGCGAAGTCGGAAAGGAAAGCCACCAGCATTTTAAGACCGTTAGAATGATAACCATCATCGTTTGAGATGAGAATCAGAGGCTTCTTTGATTTCATAATTTAAGTTTTCTTTTGACTGCAAATTTACGAAAAAAGGTTTATATATAGCTTATTCTCGTATAAAATATGTATCTTTGCCGGCAAATCATGATAGGATAGAAAAACAAATGGGAAAAATAATTGCGTTGGCAAACCAAAAAGGCGGAGTGGGAAAAACTACTTCAACCATCAACCTCGCGGCTTCTTTGGCAACATTGGAAAAGAGCGTTCTCGTGGTAGATGCCGACCCACAGGCAAATGCCTCAAGTGGGTTGGGTGTTGATATAAAGGAAGTGGACTGCTCGCTCTATGAATGTATGATCAATCATGCTGACATCCGCGATGCCATCTATACCACCGATATTGAGGGGCTTGACATTGTGCCGAGCCATATCGACTTGGTGGGCGCGGAAATCGAGATGCTGAAAATAAAAGATCGCGAGAATATGGTCAGTAAGCTGTTGGCACCGATTCGCGATGACTATGATTTCATATTGATTGATTGCAGTCCTTCGTTAGGATTGATTACGGTGAATGCCCTGACTGCTGCCGATTCTGTCATTATTCCCGTGCAATGCGAATATTTCGCTTTGGAAGGCATCAGCAAGTTGTTGAATACCATTAAGATTATCAAGAGTAAACTCAACCCGAATCTCGAGATTGAGGGCTTCCTTCTCACCATGTACGACAGCAGACTCAGGTTGGCAAGGCAAATTTATGATGAGGTGAAGCGACATTTCCAAGAGTTGGTGTTCAAGACAGTCATTCAGCGCAACGTGAAACTATCAGAGAGTCCCAGCCATGGTTTACCGGTCATCCTTTACGACGCGGAATCAACGGGGGCAAAGAACCATCTCGCGCTCGCGAAAGAAATTATAGAGAAGAATAAAAAGAATTCGTTTTGAGACCAAACGAGTAATTTGAAATGTAGAAGAACAATATGGCAGTTCATAAAAAATATAATCGAAGCACAAAAACCAATGCTCTTGGCAGAGGCTTAGATGCACTGATTTCCACCGAGGCGGTCAGCACACAGGGCAGTTCAACCATCAGTGAGATAGCGTTAGACAGCATTGTACCCAATCCTGACCAACCGCGAAGAGACTTTGACCCGGAGGCTTTGCAAGAATTGGCTGACAGCATCAAAGAGTTGGGCATCGTTCAGCCCATAACGCTTCGTCAGGTGGCTGACAATAAGTTTCAGATTATTGCAGGAGAACGTCGTTGGAGAGCGTCGCAGCTTGCCGGCTTAACCGCCATCCCGGCTTACATTCGAACCATAAAGGACGAGAATGTCATGGAGCTTGCCCTCGTTGAGAACATCCAGCGCGAGGACTTGAATGCCATAGAAATTGCGCTTGCCTACGAACATCTGCTCGAAAAAAGTGGGATGACACAGGAAAAAGTGGCTGAACGTGTCAGCAAGAGCCGTGCTGCGGTGGCCAATTATCTGCGATTGCTGAAACTTCCGGCTCAGGTTCAAATGGCATTGCAAAAGAAAGATATAGACATGGGACATGCTCGTGCACTTCTTTCGCTTGATAGTCCGTCGTTGCAGCTGAAATTGTTCCGGGAAATACAAAAAAATGGTTACAGCGTGAGAAAGGTGGAGGAGCTTTGCCAACAGCTGAAGAGTGGCGAGGATATACAAACTGCCAAGAAAAAGATCGCGATAAAATCGAAATTGCCTGAAGAATTCAATATTCTCAAAAAGCGTCTCTCCGACTTCTTCGACACCAAAGTGCAGATGACGTGTAATGCCAACGGCAAAGGCAGAATCAGCATTCCATTCACTTCGGAAGAAGAGCTGGAACATATCATGGCAGTGATGGATAAAATTAAACGTTAGTTGAACGAAGAGGCAATAGATACGTGAAAAGTCTGTACAACATATCCCGCAGATGGATGTCGGTTGTCATGCTGATGTGCTTTTATATCCTTGGTATCACGGCACAAACACCGAGAAAGGATTCGCTGAAGATTATCTATCCGGAGGATTCGGTGGAAATCATGGAGGCGACTGAACCTCAATACGATGTAATGGATACTCGGCTGATGTCGTCAGATGATAAAACAAAGTTGGAAAAGACCATCGCAAAGGACAGAAAGAAGGTGTCTCGCGATTGGAAGCAGTGGCGACCCAATCCGAAACGTGCGCTATGGCTCGCTTTAGTATTGCCGGGCGCAGGACAAATTTATAATCGCAAGTACTGGAAGTTACCCATTTTCTACGGAGGTTTTGTGGGTTGCGTTTACGCCATGACATGGAACAACCAAATGTATCGCGACTATTCGCAAGCCTACATTGACATCATGGATAATGATCCCAACACGCAAAGCTATAACGACTTCCTGCATTTGGGGGCTACGGTGGACGAAAGCAATAAGGAGTATTATCAAGACGTGTTTAAAAAGCGAAAGGATATGTACCGTCGTTGGCGCGATTTGAGCATTTTCGCCACTATCGGAATTTATGCTCTGTCTGTTATCGATGCTTATGTGGATGCTTCATTGTCCGATTTTGATATTTCGGAAGATCTATCACTGCATATTGCCCCAACGATCATCAATGGCAACACTTCGACAGGACCGAATAATCCGTTTAAGAATACTGCCTTGGGGATTGGTTGCAGTCTTAGCTTTTAACATCACCTCTTCGATACAAACCATACGGTCTATAGAATGATTCTAAAGAAATACATATTTTCAGCTTTACTGTCAGCCTTGACATTCTCCGGACTGCAAGCCCAAAACCGGGTCGTAACCGACAATCATGGGAGGAAGATGGAAATATATATTCCCGAAGCCGAAGAGGAGAATAACGAAGTGGAGTATACCGACGCTAAGTTCTACGGCAGAGATTCCTATCAAAAGCCCGCTGAACAGCAGGGTAGGGAAGTGGAAACGGAATCTGATGCCATCGGAAGACAAATCAGACGCTTGTCAGGCTCAATCCCCATGTTGTACAATGACGAAGTGAAGCGACATATTGACAGATATCTGACTTATGGTCGCAGACAAACCAGCCGGTTGTTGGCACGCGCCCAGTATTACAATCATTTCTTCGAGGAAGCTCTTCGGTACTATGGGCTTCCGGCTGAATTGAAACATCTTCCCGTGATAGAGTCGGGGCTCAATCCGAATGCCATTTCACCCGTAGGAGCGGTAGGACTCTGGCAGTTCATGAGCGCGACGGGCAGGCAATACAATCTTTGTATCAATAATTATGTCGATGAACGACGCGACCCTATCAAGTCTTCTTATGCCGCCGCGCGTTTCCTTGGCGACCTTTATCGCGACTTTGGCGATTGGATGCTTGCGTTGGCTGCCTATAATTGTGGACCTACACGAGTGAGAAGCGCGATAGAAAAAGCCGGAGGCGTCTATGATTTTTGGAAAATTTACGATTACCTGCCCAAGGAGACGCGAGGATATGTGCCTGCTTTCATTGCTGCTAACTACGTAATGACGCATTTTGGGGATTATAATCTACAGCCACAGCCGATTGGCTTGCCTGAGATGCCGGGGAAAGTAATGATTACGCAAGACGTTTCATTCGCCAAACTCGCCAGTGTGTTGAACATGAACGTTGAAGACCTTAAGATATTAAATCCACAATACAAACAAGGGATTGTAAAAACCATGAATGGTAATGCCACTTTGGTGCTGCCACCGGAAAAGGTAGCGCGTTTCAACGCTTACGCTTCGCCACTCTGTCGTAACAAGCAGCAGGCTGACAATGCACAAGCGGAGATGGCAGTTTGCAATTTCAACGTCCCGATGGCGGGTAATGCTGATTCAAAGCAACGCATCGTCAATTAGAAACAATCACCTTAATTATCGTGACAGGAGGATAATATGGACAAAGAGACTGAGAAAAACAACATTGAAGCTACTGCCGAAGAAAAAATGGTAGATGAAGCTTTCCAACACTTATTGGATACTTACCTTGCCTCTCCCCACCGTAAGAAAGTGGACATCATAACCAAGGCCTTTAATTTTGCGCGCCAAGCCCACAAGGGAGTTCGACGCTTGTCGGGCGAGCCTTATATCATGCATCCCATTGCCGTGGCACAAATTGCTTGCGAGGAGGTGGGACTCGGTTCCACCAGTATCTGTTCGGCCTTGCTCCACGATGTCGTGGAAGATACGGATTACACCGTGGAAGACATTCAAAATATCTTTGGTGTCAAGATTGCGCAGATTGTGGACGGACTTACCAAGATTTCCGGTGGAATTTTCGGAGAACAGGCATCCGCACAGGCTGAGAACTTCAAGAAGTTGCTGCTCACGATGAACGATGACATAAGAGTCATTCTCATAAAAATTTGCGACCGATTGCACAATATGCGCACGCTTGCTTCGCAACCTGCCAACAAGCAATATAAAATAGCGGGGGAAACGCTCTATATCTACGCGCCACTATCGAACCGACTTGGGCTGAACAAGATAAAAACGGAACTTGAAGACCTGAGTTTTCGCTATGAACATCCCGATGCCTACAAAGCAATTGAAGCGAAGATAGCCTCGACACAGGAAAAGCGCGAAACCTTATTCGATACTTTCACCTCTCCCATTCGTGCGGAACTCGACAAGATGGGACTAAAATATGAAATCAAAGCGCGCGTGAAAAGCCCTTATTCCATTTGGAACAAGATGCAAAACAAGCACGTTACCTTTGAGGAAATTTACGATATATTGGCAGTAAGAATCATCTACACACCCAAGAATCGGCAAGACGAGGTGAACGAGTGTTTTCAAATCTACGTTGCCATCAGCAAACTCTACAAGAGCCATCCCGATCGTTTGCGCGATTGGGTGAACCATCCGAAAGCCAATGGCTATCAGGCACTCCACGTTACGTTAATGTCGAAAAACGGACAATGGATAGAGGTGCAGATTCGCTCTGACAGGATGGACGAGATTGCCGAGCAAGGATTTGCAGCACATTGGAAATACAAGGAGGGAGAGAGCGAAATAAACGAAGAAGAAGGAGAATTGAACGATTGGCTGCACACCATCAAAGAGATTTTAGATGATCCACAGCCCGATGCGATGGATTTCCTTGATGCCATTAAGCTCAATCTTTTTGCCTCCGAAATCTTCGTGTTCACCCCCAAGGGCGAAATCAAAATGTTGCCGGCCGGATGCACGGCACTTGATTTTGCGTTCCAAATTCATACTTTCCTCGGAAGTCATTGCATCGGGGCGAAAGTAAACCATAAACTGGTGCCCATCAGTCATAAGTTGCAGAGTGGCGACCAAGTGGAGATTCTTACCTCCAAGTCGCAACGCGTGGAAGAATCGTGGGTGAATTTCGTTTCCACGGCAAAAGCAAAAAGCAAGGTGCTCGCCATATTGAGAAGAGAGAATCGCGAGATACAGAAAGTGGGAGAGGAGATTTTGGAAGAATGGCTCAAAGCTCACGATTTTGAGATGACAACCTCTGTGCTCGACAAACTTTGCAGTCTGCACGGCATGCAGAAACATGCCAATCTCTTTGCTGCCATTGGCGAAAAGAACATTCGACTTGGCGATTTGGATCTTGACGAGTTGCAGGGAAAACGGAAACAGGAATCAGAAGGCTATACAGCCAAATGGAGACGATATGTTCCGTTCCTGAAAAATCAGAACAAGAGGTTCGAAAGCGGAGCGGATGACGAACTTGCAGCCAGCGTGAAAGATGGATTGATAGTGGTTGATAAACGGTTGAACAAGAAAAAACCCATTTTCATTACCGATGACAACATCAAACGATATATCTTTCCGCACTGCTGTCATCCCATTCCGGGCGATGACGTGCTGGGCTATATCGACAACAAAGGACACATAGAAATTCACAAACGGTCTTGTTTGGTGGCATCGAAACTCAAAGCCAGCTTCGGTCCGCGCATATTGGATGCTAAATGGGATATGCACAAAAAGCTATTCTTCGATGCCACCATCGAAATTCAAGGGATTGACAGGAAAGGTGTTTTGCGCGAGGTGTCTGATGTCATCTCCGAGCAACTCGGTGTGAATATAAGAAAAATCGTACTCTCCAGCGATAGTGGCATCTTCCACGGAACTATCAGTCTCCGAGTTCACGATCGGGACGATGTGAGCTACATTGTGAAAAGTCTGAAAAGAATCAACGATATGCAGAACGTGCAGGAAATCATGTAATTATCAGCTATTCAACCCAAATCGATCGTTAGGATTTTTCGGTGTCGTATGGCAGTGAGAAAATCTTTATCTTTTCCCAATGGCGTCCTAATCATCACGAAATTATATTACAAAAACCGCGCCCGAAACACACTCCGTAATCCATTGATAATCAAGAAGATATTAATTACGATTTAAAAGCTTAGCTTTTGCACCCCAATTCATGACCTTTTGCATTGTAAAAGGTAAGCTTTTACGGAACAAAAGGTAAGCTTTGAACAGACGAATGAAGAAAATTTAGGACATTATTGAACTTTTCCCATATCGCCGGGAAAGATTTTTGCGTTTTCAACGACCTTCCAAATAAAGAACATGCTTGTCTTTTGTCTTGCCCGGACAGGCAGGTGTTGATATAAGTTTATAGGGGATGGTTTTTAGTTTGTAAATTGCTGAATAACAAACATATATAAAGCCACTTTTCTAATGTCGGTCATTAGAAAAAAGGAACTAAAATAGTTTCTAATGACCGACTTGGGTCAAAAACGACAAGGGAAGTTCAACTTGAAACTCCTTGCGTGAAACCGTGTGGGGAAGGGCAACAGAATATCGGTTATTCCCCTTCCTGCTCTTGGCGGTCGTCAATGTTGTCGCCTTGTGTGGGCTTCAAGTCTTCCTCAAACTTGGTAATTCCTGCATTAATCAAGATGTCATACCACTGGAGAAGTTTCTTTATGTCGCTGTTGTGTACGCGGTCGCGATCGAAGTCGGGCAATACCTCGGCGAAATAGTTTTGCAGCTCTTGCGCCGATGCTTTGCGCCAATTAACGGAAACCTTTTTCCCCTCTTCCTTATCGCGTACCTTTGCGAGTACATCAGCCAAGGGCACATCTTCTGTATCGGTGAACATCGCGATGTCGGCAAGACTTGTAACGCGGTCGGTCGCGAATGCGGGCATGCGTTTGTGCGAGCCATCGAGAGTTTCTACTATTAAGTTTGCTTTTGCGCGGCTAACCAATTTATATAATCCCGGTTTTCCGGCAATTGAAAGAATTGTTTGTGTCATTTTTTTATTTGTTTTTGTTTATTTTGTGTAATCTGCTTTCAATTTTTCAAGGAGTTGCTTCACTTGTGCCTCTACGTCGTGCTCGCCGTCATTGAAAATCGTGTAATCGCTTCTTTTCATCACTTCGCTTTGTGGCATCTGTCGGTTAATCCATGCTTGCGCCTTCTCCCGGTCTATACCATCGCGCCACATGATACGACTTAGTCGCAGTTCTTTCGGAGCAGCTACGCATACTATTTTGTCGATGGAAACTCGATTGATGAATTCGCTCTCGAAGAGGATGGCTGATTCCAACCAGTCGTTGCCTGAATTTTCAAAGTCTAATGCGACGGCAGGATGCACGATGTCATCGACTGCCCTTGCGTTTATGGGACTGCTCAATATGAATTTAGCCAATTCTGCTTTACTCAGTTCGCCCCCGAAAAAAATGTTTTTTCCTAAGAGTGCGTTGAGTTGATGCTGGAGTTCTCGCGATGTGCGCATCAGATGCTTGGCAGCGGCATCGCAGTCGTAAACGTTGATGCCTCTTGTTTCCAAACATCGGCATACAAACGACTTCCCACTGCCGATACCCCCCGTAATGGCAATTTTCATTTTTGCTCAATTAAGTAATCTACAAAATTAACCACCGGGTGGGCGTTTCTTACTCCGTTGGGTGTTGCTTGTATGTACACGCGACATTTTTCAGACCTGTGAGTCTCCACCTCTTTATAATCCACAATCGCTCTGAACCCGGTTGGCAGCAATTGTCGCGTTTCTAAATTCTTGGGCATTTGCTTCATTCTTTGTGCTCCGATGGCAAACTTTACCTTTATCTTTCCCGGGAAGACGCGCATCACCTTGTCGGCAGGCACGTTTATTGGTTCAATGGGCACCTCTACCGTTTCCTCAGTCAAAACGTCGGGGTAGAGTTTCAGTTTCACTTTGTTGGGGATGAGTTTCGCGTTCTTCATTTTTCGCAGTTGCACGGTGAACTCTTCCTGTTCGGTAAAGTTTACAATTTCCTGTCGTTCGGTGTGTGCGGTCTGTATGCTGTCGAGAAGTTTCTTCGATGCGTAAACCGTCACGCTGTCCGGTACGATTTGCACGTTGGAAAGGAAATAGCCTTTCCCCGGTATCACCATTCCCACCATTCGAATGGGTATCTTCTTGTGTTGTCCATAATTGTAGGTGAAATCCAAATCAACTGCTTTCACAGAAACAATCTTGGTACTCATATAAAGCTGTTGGCTTAACAACTTTTGAATTTCCACCACCGGAATTTGCCCCGTATTGTTATGGCGACTGAAGGTGTTGAAATCGAAAAATAACGGTCGGAGTTCTTTTTGGAACATATAAAGCGCAATGACATATCCTTTATCGCGCACGGTTACATGGACAACGGAATCCACTTCTCCCGTAATCACCACGTTCTTAGGTATTCCGGCAAGTCGGATGCTTACTTCCAAGTCTTTCTCGTAGGTGTCGTCGAGCACGTTCGTGAGCCAAAATAATCCGCTCAAAACGAGGAAGAACAAAAAAATCAGAAACTCCTTGTTGATAAGTCTCGACAAGAAGTTCCTGATGAAGTTGAATGAATGCAATGGTTTGCCTACCATTTAACCGATATTTATTCTGAATGAGTTTTTCTATTTCCCGGTGCTTTGTTGCAGTGCTTGTGTGTCGGCGAATACATACCCTTTATCAACGGTGATGGTTACGCCACGTGCGATTTCCACGTCAATTTTGTTGGATGTCATGTCGATGCGCTTCACTGTGCCGTAGATTCCTCCTCCGGTAACAATGGAGTCGCCTTCTTTGAGCGCGTTTTGGAAAGCACGAATTTGTTTCTGCTTCTTTTGTTGTGGACGAATCATAAAGAGCCACATGATGACAAAGATGGCTACCATCATTAATATCATGGGGAGTGGGCTTTGGCTTCCGCCTGCGGACTGTGCCGCCAATAAAATAGCTGTATTCATTTTTATTATCTTTGATTATTTCGTTGGTTTAATTTCTTTTCTGCCCTTGAGCGTAATGGGAAGAAAATTTATTTTCCACCTTGTGCATGTTTTCCTTTTGGTTCGGGCATCTGCTTTAACAGTATTCCCGCATTGATGAGATACCGGGCGATGGCATCAAGCATACCATTAATATATCCTCCACTGCGAGGTGTGCTATAAAGTTTTGCCAATTCTACGTATTCGTTGATGGTTACACTTATCGGCACGTTGGGGAAAGTGAGCATCTCGGCAATGGCTATTTGCATGATGACCACATCCATATAAGCCAATCGGGAGAAATCCCAGTTGCGACTTGTCTCGCTCATGTATCGCTGGTAGGTATCTGCATTGAGTATGGTAGCACGGAACAGCTTCACGGCAAATTCGCGATCTTCCTCATTTTTGTATTCCGGTAGCAGTTCCTGCTCGCTCTTCTTGTCGGGGTCGAACCGTTTGATGGTTTTGATGACAAAGGTATCAACAATCTCCTTGTCATCGTTCCAATAAAGGCTTTTCTCTTCTAACACGGTGTCGAGGTCTTGGTTTTCTTGAATGAGCGCGCGATAGATTTTGCGCCATACCTCTCGATCGACATCGTATGAGTCTTCTTCGCTTGCCATGTATTCTTGATAAATGACGCTTTGCTCAATTTGGTCGCACAGTTTCCGAACCGCTTCCATATTGTCCTGCCATTGGTGCTGTTGGCCTTCCATATATTGAATCAGCTGCTTATTTTCTTCCAGCTGCACGGCGAACTTGTTGTAAGCAAATCGTTGTGATGGTTCGGGAGCGCCTTCTCGTTTGGCACGGTTTGTCAGGATTTCCATGCGATGCCGCTCTTCCTGCGTGATGGCTACAATGAGGGATAAGAGATGATTGTAAAGTCCGTATGATTTTGACAAACTGAAGAGCAACTCTTTTTCTGCCTTGTCAATATTGCGATCGCCATTCTGATAATAAGCATAGGTTAGCTGGACAACTTTTATTCGAATTAAATCTCTATTTATCATTGCAAGTTCTGAAGTTGTGTTTCTGTTGATTTCTTTAATTGTGCAAATGTAGGAAAAATCCGCGTGTTATGCAAGAGAATGACTGTTTTTCTTAATTTTTGGTGAAATTACTTGTTTTCGCCACTAAATATTTGTACCTTTGCACCGCTTTTTACAAATTGAGAATGACGATGAAGAGATGGCTTTATGCTCGCTCGTTATTGACTCAACGTGTGATGGCGAATTAATTTTTTTAATTTAGAGTAACACAAGCAAAATGAAAGAAATCAAAATCTCGGGCGAGAAGCGCGCCTCAGTAGGTAAAAAGGCTTCTAAAGAGCTTCGCAAGGAAGGACTTATTCCATGTAATCTTTACGGTGAGACAAAAGAGAATGGAAAGCCGGTGGCTGTCTCTTTCTCTTCACCAATGTCGGAACTTCGCAAGTTGATTTTCACTCCGCACATATATGTGGTAGAGTTGATGATTGGTGGCGAGCGTCATACTGCCATCTTAAGGGAAATTCAGTTCCATCCGGTAACAGATGCCGTTCTTCACGTGGATTTTTATGAGATAAACGACACGAAACCTATTGTTATGGGGGTGCCTGTTAAATTGCAAGGACTTGCACAGGGTGTACGCGATGGTGGTCGCATGAACCTTTCTATTCGTAAGATAAATGTTAAAGCTCCCTATCAGCAGATTCCGGAACATCTCGACATTGATGTTACAGGACTTCGTTTGGGCAAGAGTATTAAAGTGGGGGATTTGAGCTTCGAGAATCTTGAGCTTGTAACCTCTAAGGATGTTGTGGTTTGCTCGGTTAAGGCTACACGTAATGCCGTAGAGTCTTCAACTGACGCTGAGGAGACTGAAGGAACGGAAGAAACTGCCGAGAGCACGGAAACACCGGCAGCTGAATAATCCGGTCATCCTAAATCAATAATAAGATTTGAAAGTTGGATAAGTATTTGATCTGTGGCTTGGGGAACCCCGGACAAGAATACGAGGGAACTCGCCACAACACAGGTTTTATGGTATTGGACGCTTTTGCTAAGGCGTCCAATATTGTTTTTGAAGACAAACGCTACGGCTTTGTGGCAGAGACTTCGCTAAAAGGGAGAAAGGTAATCCTTCTTAAACCCACTACATTCATGAATCTCTCCGGAAATGCTGTGCGCTATTGGCTTAACAACGAGCATATAGATGAGAGCCGGTTGCTTGTCGTTTCAGACGATGTGGCACTTCCTTTGGGAGCTTTTCGATTGAAGGGAAGTGGTTCCAATGGTGGGCATAATGGGCTTGGACATATACAGCAGCTCATTGGTCAGAACTATGCGAGGCTGCGCATGGGCATTGGTAATGATTATCCTCGTGGACGACAAGTGGAATGGGTGCTCGGAAAATATTCTGAAGCCGATTTGGAATTGCTGCAACCCGGCATCAATATTGCCGTGGATATCATTAAGAGCTTTGTGCTTGCGGGCATCGACATTACGATGAATCAATACAACAAATTGGGGAAAATATCATGAACGATGTTGCAAGAATAGATAAATGGCTTTGGGCTGCCCGCATCTTTAAAACACGTGGCATGGCTGCTGATGCTTGCAAAAACGGGCGGGTAACGATAAACGGAATACCTCTTAAGCCCTCTCGAACCATTAAGGTGGGAGAGATTGTGAGTGTGAAGAAACCGCCCGTAACTTATTCTTTCGAAGTGCTGAAAGCCATAGAACAGCGCGTTGGCGCAAAGCTCCTTCCGGAAGTTTACAAGAACGTTACCGACCCGAAACAATACGAATTGCTGGAAATGAGTCGCATTAGCGGATTTGTGGATAGAGCGCGTGGCACCGGCAGACCAACAAAGAAAGACCGCCGGCAGTTGGATGCGTTTGTGGAGCCTGCCATGTTTGGCTTTGATGATTTTGAAGATGAAGAAGAATAATCAAGAATAATATATTTATGGTAAACCTTGCTATCTTTGTTTCCGGAAGTGGTACGAATTGTGAGAACATCATTCGCTATTTTCATAACCATCCTAAAGTAACCATCTCGCTGGTCGTAAGCAATAAAGCAGATGCTTATGCCCTTGTCAGGGCACAAAAGTTGAATGTGAAGTCCGTTGTTCTTCGGAAGTCAGAGTTTAATGATCGTGAGCGTGTACTTGGCATTATGAAGGAAAATCACATCGATTTTATTGTTTTGGCGGGCTTTCTGCTAATGATTCCCGATTGGCTGATAGCGGCCTACGACCACAGGATGATAAATCTCCATCCTGCGCTTCTTCCAAAGTTCGGCGGACTTGGGATGTATGGTCATCATGTTCATGAAGCTGTCAAGGAAGCCGAAGAAGTGGAGACCGGAATGACGGTACATTGGGTGAGCAATGTTTGCGACGATGGAGAGATTATCGCTCAGTATAAGACAGCTCTTTTGCCTTCAGATTCACCGGATGATATCGCTGAGAAAGAGCATCAACTCGAAATGAAGCATTTCCCACAGATTATTGAAGAGACATTGGTAAAAGAAAGGCTCATCGAATAATACCGAAAAAAACCAAAAACTATTTCAAGAAAGCGAAAAAGACAGCTGCCACGAGGCAGGCGAAAGCAACCAAATGATTCCAATGCAAACTTTCGCCGTTGAAGAAAACAACGGTGAAGAGCATAAAGACAATAAGTGATATGACCTCTTGAATGACTTTTAACTCTACCAATGAAAAACTTCCGCCATTGCCGGTGTAACCTATCCTGTTGGCAGGCACTTGGCAAGTGTACTCCGCCAATGCCAACAACCAGCTCAACAAAATGACGATATACAAGGGAGTGGCATCGGTTATCACTTTCATTTGCTGGAGTTTGATGTGTCCGTACCAAGCAAAGGTCATGAAAATGTTTGACACCATCAGCAGTCCAACTGTGTAAAGTCCGTTCATTTGTTTTTTTCTGTTTCTCGTTTCCATGGCAAAATTAAATAAAAACATCCGAATGGGCAAAGAAACAAACGGTATATATGTTTTTTAATGGTGATTGGCTGCGTGAGTTTGCTTTGCCTTAATGATGCACAAGTCAAAGCATAGCCGTGCAATGGTAGTGAATGATATGAAAAATTATGTAAAAAGTAATCGCATCATCCGTTGAAATAATATGAAAAACATTATATTTGCATCTGAATTATAGAAGAATTCATGAATCAAAAAATTATTATCCCCCACAATTTTAAGGAAAGTTTGGCAGAGGCTATTGCCGAATGTGAACACGATCGTATTTTCGTTCTGACCGATGAAAAAACAATGGAACTCTGTTGGAAACGAATAGACGACTATTTGAGCGTGAAAGATGCGCAAGTCATTACCATTCCTTGTGGCGATGGAAACAAAACCTTGAAGACGTTGCTCCACGTTTGGACGAGATTACAAGTGGGTAAAGCCACTCGTCATTCGTTGCTTATCAATCTTGGTGGAGGCATGGTAACAGATTTGGGCGGTTTCGCGGCATCCACTTTCAAGCGTGGCATTGATTTCATCAATATTCCCACCACACTGCTTGGTATGATTGACGCAAGTGTTGGCGGGAAAACAGGGATTAACTTCGGAGGGGTGAAGAACGAAATAGGGGCTTTCAATGAAGCACGATTTGTCATTGCGGATACAAAATGGCTCGAAACGCTTGATATGCCGAATTTGCTGAGTGGCTATGCGGAGATGCTCAAACACGGACTTATCTCTGATGATACGTCGTGGGCACGACTCTTGGCTTTCGATTTTGATGCACTTGATTTGGAATTGCTTTCCGGAATGGTATCAGATAACGTGAAGGTGAAAACGAATATCGTGGAGGCCGATCCTTACGAGCAAGGTATGCGCAAAGCATTGAATTTCGGGCACACTTTCGGTCATGCTTTTGAGGCTTTGGCAATGTATCGTCAGCCACTACTTCATGGTTATGCTGTCGCGTTCGGAATTGTTTGCGAGCTTTATCTGTCCGTGATAAAGCAGGGATTTCCGGTTGATAAAATGCGCAAAACCTTTCGCTTCATAAGGGAAAATTATGGAATGCCGGATTTCGCTTGTACGGACTATGATGAATTGATAGAGTTGATGCGACACGACAAGAAGAATCGTGGCGATGATATTTGCCTCACATTGCTTGGCGATATTGGGAAAGTCCAATTGGACAGCATCGCAACCGAAGAAGATATAAAAGAAACACTTGATTTTTTAAGGGAAGGATAGTTTGACAGATAACAGAAAAACTTTTACTCTTTCTTTTGTATAAGGTTTCACGTAACTTTTCAGAAATAACATTTTCTTTGTTTATCACTTGCTTTTGACATTATACCATAATGTAGAAAGTTATATTGCTGTCCGCTAAAACTTTTTTTGAGCATAAAAAATTAGGACCGGATTCCTCGCTTGGATTCAGCCCCTTTTGTTACCTTTGTTTCTTGTTAATATAAATTCGGCGTAATGGACATTTGGCAGGCTGAAAGGCTCCAAATGTCCATTACGCCTGAATTACACACTTTTAAGGACACTACCAACATTCGATCCGCCCATCACCACGAAATTATATTACAAAAACTGCGTCCGAGACACGCTTCGTAATCCACTGATAATCAAGATGATATTAATTGCGATTTAAAAGCTTGGCTTTTGCATTGCAATTCATGACCTTTTGCATTGCAATAGGTAAGCTTTTAGATTGCAAAAGCTAAGCTTTGGATGGATGAATGAGGAATAATTGTCTTTTCCTGAATTCA